>NZ_JBSFWD010000017.1:0-61278 GCF_053592655.1 Streptosporangium sp. NPDC002607 | reverse complement strand
GGTCGGAATCCTCCCCGCCAGGCATCGTGTCGTTCACATTGACGATCTCCGGCTGCGTGTCATCGGCTCTGGGCATCTCCGGCACGGTGGTGGCATCCGGGCCAGGGGCCTCGGGCGTCTGGCGTGGCACGTCGTCAACCGGCCGTCCCCCGTCCTGAGGCCCCTCACCGGGCCCGGGAACCGCGGGTTTCAAATCCTCGACCCTCGGCGGCTCCGGCCGCGAGTCCTCAGCCCTGGGCGCCTCCGGCGTGGGCGTGGCATCCGGCTTCGGAGTCTCGCGCGGCGGGTCCTCAGCCCTAGGCGCCTCCGGTACGGGATCCGGCTTCGGAGCCTCACGCGGCGGGTCCTCAGCCCTAGGCGCCTCCGGTACGGGATCCGGCTTCGGGGTCTCGCGCGGTGCGGTGTCAACCGGCTTGACGTTCTCCTTGGGGGAGTCTCCCTCGCGCGGAGAGGTCTCGTCACCCTTCGAACCCGTGTCCGGCTTCCGGTCGTCGGCCCCGGACGCCTCCGGCTTCGGCGTCTCCTTCGAACCGTCCCTCGGGGAGGTCTCGTCACCCTTCGAGCCCGCCTCCGGCTTGCCCTCGTCACCCTTCGAGCCCGTCTCGGGCTTGGTCTCGTCGCCCTTCGGAGGCTCCGGCTTGGGGGAGTCCTTCGGATCGTCACGCTGGGTGCTCCCGGCCGACTGGTCACCGACGCGAGGCTTGTCGTCCGCTCCGACCGCCGGTTTGAGGCCGTCGGCCTTCGGGGTCTCGGGCTTCGCGTCATCGCCCGCCGCGCCGCTGTCAGGCTTCGTGTCCCCGGTCTTGGGCTCGGCGGGAGGTGCCGTCGCGTTCTGGTTGATCCTCTTCTCCAGCAACGCCACGCGAGCGGAGACGTCACGGACCATCACGTCGCACGCGTCGGCGATCTGGACGGGTCTGTGGGTCGACTGCGAGGACAGGCCGGCCCCGCTCATCAGCTGGGTGACCTTGCCCTCGACGTTCCGCATCTGATCGGCCGCCCGCCGCACCTCGGACAACAGATCGCGGACCAGCTTGGGGTCCATTCCTTCGAACTTGCCCATGGACGTCTCCCGGAAGTGTCGGCCCACTTCAAGGTACCGGGGAGAGCGCCCCGCGTCACGGTGATAATCAGATGGCATGGATCATGGACATGGGCCGCGCGGCGCCGGGCGCGGGAGCCCTAAGGAGATCACGTCCTGGAGTGGACGTGACGCCGGACGGGAAGCAGGATCCCCGTGATGCCCTCCAACCGTCCGATCAGGCGCTGGAGGTGCCAGCCCGCGTCCGCCCAACGTGCGCGGGCGACGCTCAGCAGCGCGCCGCCGAGCGGTCTGGCCAGCACCCTGAGCCGGGCCCCCCAGCCATGGTGCCTGCGGTACACCCTGCCTGTCCCCCGCGCGACGTGGCGTGCCCTGCGGCGGAACTCTCTGGTACCGGCCGCGGGAACGAAGGGGTTGTCCTCGTAGACGATGACGCGTGGGTGGTAGGCGATCGACCAGCCGTCCCGCAGCCCGCGCAGGAGCAGATCGGTGCCCTCCCCCGACTGCCAGGGCGTCGGGCAGCCCGCTCCGAGCCCCTCGTCGAAGGAGCCCACCGCCCCCATGAAGCCCGCCGTGTAGAAACAGGTCGCCTCGATGGCCTGGGACCACACGGTGGCGCCGTCGAGGACGGCCGGCTCGGCGCCGAAGGCCAGCTGGGTCGGCTGCCCCGCCGCGTCGAGCAGCATGCCGGAGACGACCCCGTGCCCGCCGATCGCCTCGCACACCCTGGCCAGGGTGTCGGGGGCGTACCAGGTGTCGTCGTCGGGGAAGCCCACGATGTCGTAGTCCCCGAGCGTCGCCACCCCGGCGTTGCGCCCCGCGGACAGCCCTCGCGGCGTGGTCACCCGCCGGACCGGCAGCCGTTCCCGCCAGCGCTCGACGACCTCCGCGGTCCCCGTTCCGCCGCTCTGGTCGACGACGATCATCTCGGTGGCCGGGAGGCTCTGCTCAAGCACCGAGCGGAGCAGGCGGTCGAGGGTCTCGGGCCGACCGATCGTCGTGACGACCAGAGCGACCCGTGGAGTGGAATTCACGCCGATATGGTAGGCCAGCGCAAAGAGATGCGATTGGAGCCTCCCGGGATGATTCACGTGAACAAATCGCCGATGGTATGGGTTTATCATTCCGTGGCCGAATTCAGTCGGGACCCGCTCCGGATCACGGTCTCTCCGGCCAGCTTCCAACGCCACATGCGCTGGCTGCGCGACCGCGGGCTGCGCGGGGTCACGATGCGTGAGCTGCGCGCCGCCGAGGCCAGGGGCCAGGCCGCCGGGCACGTCGGGCTCACCTTCGACGACGGCTACGCCGACTTCGCCACGACCGTCGTGCCCACCCTGGCGGAGTACGGCTTCACCGCCACGGTGTTCGTCGTCGCGGGCCACGTGGGCGGCGACAGTTCCTGGGATCCCGGAGTCCCCCGGGACGTGATGACCCGCGAGCAGCTTCGCGAGGTGGCCGCCGCGGGCATGGAGATCGGCTCGCACTCGCTGACCCATCCCCGGCTGCCGGCCGTGGACGGCGACCGGCGGCTGGCCGAGGAACTCGTGACGAGCAGGACGATGCTGGAGGACCTGACCGGTGAGGAGGTCGGCGGCTTCTGCTACCCGTACGGGCAGCACGGCGCCCGCGAGGTGGAGGCGGTCGCGGAGGCGGGGTTCGGCTACGCCTGCGCCCTCTGGCACACCGAGCACGCGGGTCTGTTCGCGATGCCGCGCATCGAGCCCTTCGACGAGACGAGATCCGCGGGGTTGCACGGCCGGGTGCTGGCGCATCGGATGAACAAGACCTACCCCAACATTCGAGGCATTCTCAAGGACCGCTTCGGTATCGATCTCCAGGCTCACCGCTAAAATAGACGAGGTGAGAGAGGACTTCCGGATTCTGATCGTCTGTACGGCGAACATCGTCCGCTCTCCGATGGCCGAGGCGATAGCCAAGGCGATGCTCCGGTTCTCCTCCTGCCCGATCCTCGTGTCGAGCGCGGGCACCCACGCCAGAGCGGGGCACCCCATGGCTCCGTACGCGCTCGACACGCTGAGAAACCTCGGCCTGGACGGCTCCGAGCACCTCTCGCGACCGCTGGACGGCGCCCTGGTCGGCGACGCGGATCTCATCCTCACCATGGAGACGGGGCAACGCGGCACGGCGGTGACGATGGATCCGACCGCGATCCACCGGACCTTCACCCTCCGCGAGTTCGCCCATCTGTCGGCGGGCCGGAAAATCCGCCACCGCTCCGACACCGTCGGGCGTGCGCACGCCGTGGTCAGGACCGCCGCCAGGCGCCGGGGTACCCCTGGCCGCCATCCATCGGTCGAGATCGCCGATCCGTACGGTGGGCCGCCGAGGGAGTACGAGGAGTGCTCCCGGGTGATCGGCGACTCGCTCAGCCGCGCCCTGGGGGAACTGCTCGGTCCCCGCTGAGCGGCGGGTCTCCTCTCCTCGGCCGCCGCACCACGGCAGGCTGCTCCCGATCCTGGAAGGTGTCACCCAGCTGGGGCTTGGCGGTGTCGCGCACGTACGGGCCGTACCGGTCGGACCTGGTGGCCGTCCCGCAGTTGAAGACCAGTCCCACGACGCGGCCCCTGGCCCCCTCCAGCGCCGTCAGTGCCTCACGCAGATCGTCGCGCCTGGTCTTCTTGGCCCGCGTCACCAGGATGGTCCCGTCCGCCTCCGGCGCGAGCACCGCCGCGTCGGTGACGGGCAGCAGCGGCGGGGCGTCCAGGATGACGTAGTCGAAGCCCTGTGCGAGCCGCCGCAGCAGGTCCCGCATGCGCTGGGTGCCCAGCAGCTCGCTGGGGTTGGGCGGCAGCGGGCCGCTGGTGAGCACGGTGATCCGGTGCGGTCCCGCCGTCGACTGGGCGACATCGGCCAGCTCGGCCCTCCCGGTCAGGACGCTGGTCAGACCCGCCTCGCCGACGAGCCCGAGCATGTCGGCGAGTTTCGGCCTGCGCAGGTCGACCTCGACCAGGGCCACCTGGGCACCCTCGGCCGCCAGGGCCGCCGCCAGGTTGACCGCGGTCGTCGACTTCCCGTCGCCGGGGAGCGGGCTGGTGATCAGGAAGACCTTGGCGGGCTGGTCGACGCCGACGAAGCGCAGGGTGGTGCGCAGCTTGCGGTACGCCTCGGCGCGTGAGCTGAAACGATCGCCGACGAGCGGGGCGGCCTGGGCGTCGGGATCCTTGGGAACCATGGCCAGCAGGGGCTGGTCGCTCAGCCTCGCGAGATCGGCCTCGCTGTGGATCCGGGTGTCGAGCGCCTCGCGCAGGGCGCCCGCGCCGACGCCCCCGACGAGTCCCAGCGCGAATCCCAGCACCACGTCCAGGACGATCCTGGGGCTGCTCGGCCGCTCCGGCACCGCCGCGTCCCTGACCACCTTGACGCGGATCGCCGAGCCCTGGTCCAGATCAGGTGTCTCCAGGTCCGCGACCACCGCGACGAGCCGGGTGGTCACCGCGTTGGCGATCCTCGCCACGGCTTCGGCGTCGCCGTACCTGGCGGTGATGTTGAGCAGGACGGTGTCGACCGGGACGTCCACCTCCAGCCTCTGTGCCAGTTCCTCGGGCTTCAGTGACAGCCCGAGGGTCCTGACCACCGACCTGGTCACCACCGGGGTGGTGACCAGCGCGGCGTAGGAGCGCACCCTCTCCTGGGTGAACAGGGTGCCCTGGTACCTCTGGTCGATGCTGGACTGGCCGCCCTGCGCGATGGAGACGAACAGTGTCGTCGTGGTCCTGTACTCCTTCGGCTGCAGCAGGCCGATCCCGAGTCCGGTCCCCGTGCCGAGGACGGCGAGCAGGATGACGAGCAGCAGGTTCCTGCGGGCTCCGGCGATCAGCTCTCTGGCGTTCACGGGTGCTCTCTCGACTGTTGGGGGGTCACGTGCGACGTTCGGAAAGGCGCGGTGGTGAGGACCGCCGCGAGAAGAGCCATGGCGACCAGGAACCCGGTGGCCTCGATCAGCGAGCTCGCCGTGGCCGCGCCGGCGGCGCCGGCCAGTGCCGCCCCCGCGCTGACCGCGAGCACGCGTCCCGCCGCCACGGAAACCCTCAGGACGAACAGCGTCCGGACCCGTTCCATGGCGCGCAGCACACCGTAGGGTCCGAGACCGATCCCCTCGATCACGAGCAGGGCGGTGAAGGCGGGGACGAGCGGCCCCACGTCCGCCCAGGACTCGCCGAGCAGGGCATGGCCGACGGAGTCCGGCAGGAAGGCGGCGATGGCACCGGCCACGGCGCCCACGACCCCGCACAGCAGCCCGACCACGGCCGCCGAGCGGAGCATCCGGCCGGGGCCCGCGGTCCTGAGCCGGGAAAGCTCGCTGACGGCCGCGACCCGACCGGCCGCCATCACCACGTTCGCCGGGCCGAACAGCGTCAGCGCGGCCCGCCAGGCCCCCACCGCCGCCGGCCCCGCGATGTGCCCGAGGACGATCAGTACGGCATAGCCCGCCAGGGAGAGCGCCCCGGTCTCCACGAAGTAGGGCCGGACCAGCGTGCCGTACTCCCTCAACCAGCGGCGCGGCGCTCCGAGCCGGGGCAGCGTCCTGGCCTGGGCGGCCGCCAGACACGCGGCGACCAGGCCGCCGAACCCCCAGCCGGCGACCAGCCAGCTCAGGCTCACCTCCACGGTGAGCGCGGCGAACGCCGCCGAGACCTGAACCACCCCGCCCACCACGTCCACCAGCACCGCGCGACGCTGCCATCCGATCGCGATGAACGCCAGCCTGAGCGCGTCCCAGATCAGCAGCGCCGGCAGCAGCACGGCGAGCACCACGGCCGAGCGCCAGTGCGCGCCGATCAGGAAGGGGGACAGGGCGAGCAGCAGCACCCCGGCGAGGGCACCGAACACGGCCGCGGAGCCTGAGCTGTCCGCCAGCGCCCGGCGCACCGCGGCGTCTCCCTCGGGCCGCCTGACCAGGAGCGGCTCGCTGACCGCCGCCCGCGACAGCTCCACGACCACCACGTAGAAGCCGTAGAGGAGTGCGAACTCTCCCAGGGTGACGACCGGGACGTTGCCGGCGACCAGGATCATGAGGGCGAAGTTGCTCCCGCTGCAGATCACATGGTCGGCGAGGGTCCACAGCCCCCGGCGCGCCGCGGTCACCTCTCCTCCCCGGGGTCCCGGCGGCGGTGCAGCAACATGGCCAGCACGACGGCGCCGAGCAGCGTGGGAAAGGCCCGGCCCTCACCCCAGTAGAAGTATCTGGCCAGGTCGACCAGGCCCACGTACAGCAGCGGGTAGAGGATCAGGCCCCGGATCTCCCCCGAGCGCATCCAGCGGTAGCAGAGGCCGACCGCCAGCCCCGTCCCGGCCCAGAAGAGCATGCCGCCCGCCAGCCCGTAGTCGGCGAGGGGGGCGAGCATGCCGCCCGTGTTGTTGTACTCGGGGTTGCCGAACTGCCACAGCAGGCCGGGCCAGACCCGGGCGGGGTGGAAACCCAGCACGGACTCCGGGGTCAGCAGCGCCGACAGGCCGGGGAAGTTCCACAGGAACCCCACCGTGTAGTACGGCCAGACGAGGCCGGGGCCGATGCGGTCGACCACGATGGCGGAGTTGTTGTACGCCGTGGCGTAGTAGCCGGTCAGCCTGCGCAGCACGAACTCGGAGTAGTCGATCTGGACGATCGCGGAGTAGTGGGACCAGCTGCGCACGTACTCGAAGGTGCCGAAGAGCGTCACCAGGGCGAACGGGGCGAGCAGCGGCAGCCCTGCCCACAGCCAGCGGTGGTGGCGCCGCCCGTCGCCGGGCCGCAGCGTCGAGATCAGCGCGAGGACCGGGAGCGCGATCTCCATCAGGGCGAGCCGCTCGGAGTTGAGCACCACCCGCGCCAGCGTCAACCCGGTGAGCATCACGAACATCGCGGTGTGCGAGCCACCGCCGAGCCTCCGCTCAAGCAGCAGGCAGACCATGGCCAGCGGTCCCAGCTGGGTCAGCGTGGTCACCCCGCCGATGGTGGCGAGTTCGTCCTTGACCGCGTCCGCGGAGCCCGGGCTCAGCGAGAAGACCTTCACGAGGTCGGCGAGGCTGAGCCCGCTCGAGACCGCCGAGGCCAGCCAGGCCGCGTATCCCACCACGGTGAGCGCGGCTGCCGCCCGGCCGGCCAGGAGCAGGACCCGGCGCTGGCGCGCGTTGACCGGTATGTCGGTGGCCCGAACCGGCCTGGACAGCGACGGCAGCATGCAGCCCACGACGAAGACGCCGATGAACACCACGACGGTGAGCACCTTGCCGTCGTCGAAGATCTTCGGCGTCCGCCACCACTCCCGGAAGCTGTCGTCCCCGATCAGCCAGACGGCCAGCAGCCCGGGGATGGTGGCGAGCATCGCCGTCCAGGCCGGGTGGAGCCACCAGGCGCCCTCGCGCAGCGGCAACCGCGAGGTGCTCACGCCCGGGTACCTCCGCTCTCGACCAGGGCCGTGAACACCTCGGCGTGGCGCCGCGCGGACTCCTCCCAGGAGAACAGAGCGGCCCGGGCGATCCCCCGGGCCCGCAAATCCGCCGCGGCGCGGTCGTCGGACAGGACGGTCTCCAGACCCGCCGCGATGCCGCGCGCGTCAAGATCGGATACGAGTACGGCGGCGTCACCCGCGACCTCGGGCAGCGCCGCCCGGTCGGAGGTCACCACCGGGGTGCCGCAGGCCATGGCCTCCAGCACCGGCATCCCGAAACCCTCGTGACCTGAGGGGAAGGCGAACACCGTGGCCGCCCTCATCAGGGGCGCCACCAACTCGTGCGGTACCTGGCCGAGGTAGCGGGCGTGCGGCGCCCCGGCCAGTGCCCGCTCGACCTGGCCCGACCCGAGGAACCCGCCTCCGGCGACCACCAGGGGGACGCCCAGGCGCGCGGTCGCCTCGACCAGGGCCGTGACGTTCTTGCGGGGGTCCAGGTTCCCCAGGTACAGCACGAACCTGCCGGGCAGCCGCAGGGGTTCGAGGAGGGCGTCGTCGCCGGCCTCCCGGGGGTGGAAACGACCGGCGTCCAGCCCGTGCGGGATCACGTGGACGCGGGCCGCGGGGACGCGGAAGACCCTGCCGATCTCGCCGGCCGAATGGCGCGAGACGGTGATGACCGCGCCGGCGACCTCGGTGAGCCTGCCGACCCTGGCCAGCCAGGTGCGCTTCCAGAGCGCGCGGGCCAGCCCGGGGACGGGAGCGTCCTCGACGCCGTGCACCGTGGCCGCGATCGGTACCCGGGAGCCGATCAGCGCCCCGGTGTCGGCCGGGAAGTGCAGCAGGTCGGCCCCTCCCGGGCGGGCCGGCCACAGCAGGCCGTCGGCGGCGGCGTAGGCGAGCTGCCTGACCGCTCCTCCGAACCCGTCGCCCGGCGGGACGAGGGCCTCGCACTCGATCCCGAAAGGTGCCAGCGCGGTGTAGAGGGTCCGCGTGTAGGAGGTGTTTCCTCCCACGTTCCGGCGTAGCACCTTACCGCTCACCCCGACCCTCACGCCGCCCCCGTGACGAGCGTGTAGGCGTGGGCGAGCCGGTCCGCCTGGAGCCCGGAGGTGTGCTGCCCCGCCAGCGCGCCGGCGAGCCTCCGTACCGCCTCCTCGCGCCGCGGGCGGTCCCCGAGGTCGGCCACCGCCCGCGCGCACCCGGCCGGTGTCGTCACCAGGTCGGGTACGCCCAGGCTGCGCAGCGCCGGGATGTCCCTCGCCACCACGGGCAGGCCGGCTCCGACCGCCTCCAGCACGGAGATCGGGGCGCCCTCCCAGCTCGCCGTGTGGACGTAGACGTCCGCGGTGCCGAGCAGGGCCAGCGCCTCCTCGCGGGCGAGCCAGCCCGTCACGACGACCCCGGCGTCCTGAAGGACACGGCGCAGGGCGGGGTCTCCGTCGCCGATCCAGACCCACCTGATGGACTCGTCGCTCGCGCGGGCGGCGGCGGCGAAGAAGGCGGGGTCCTTCTGCGCGCAGACGCGGCCGACCGAGACCGCGACAAGGCCCGGCCGGTCCCCGGGCTCCCGCGGTTCCACCGCCGCCGGGGTCTCGGGGACGACGTTGGGGACGTAGACCACGCGCTGGCCGCCGCGGAGCCGGGCCGCGAGCTCGGCCTCCCTCGGGCTCACCGCCGCCACGACGCCGGTACGCGAGGCGAGCAGCGTCTCGGCCAGGCGGAAGCCGTACCGGACGGGAAGCGCGACATCGGTCCGCTCGAAGGCGTAGCAGTGCGGGCTGTAGACGATCCGCCCGGTGGGAACCGGCGGGCAGGAGCGGACGTAGAAGCCCGCGTAGGAGGAGTGGGCGTGCACGATGTCGGGACGGATCTCCCGGTAGGCGGCGGCCACGTCGCGGATCCTCGCCAGGTGTCCGTCGGAGAAGACCCTGACCCCCTTGAGCAGGCGATCCTCGCCCAGCAGGGGGTCGGCCGCGTCGTGCGCCATCAGCAGCCAGTGCTCGTGGTCCGGTGTGGCCTCGACGTAGGCGTGGACGGCGCTGGCCACCCCGCTGCCCCAGCACTCGGTCACATGGAGCACCCGCACCGCCTGCCCGGGGCGGGTGCCGCCGGGCGCGGGCCGCTTCACGGCGTCAAGCCCCACCAAGACCTCCGTGACGCGAGTGATGAACGAGTTGACCGTGCTAACTGCCACCAGCGCGACATAAGGTATCGCAGGTTGCATGGCACTTCTTTTGGTATGTCTGACTCGATAGGGGCACCCCCGATGCATCGCGCCCTCCGCCTCCTGCTGATCACCGGAACCGCCGGAATCCTGATGGGTGCCTGTACCGCTGGAACGCTCTACGTCTTCCAGAGCAGCCTCGACAGCGACATCGTGCGCATTCCCGACGCCATCCCCACCGCTGAGGCCGATCGGCCCCCCGCCGAGCTGGGGGTGGGTGAGAACTGGCTGCTCGTCGGGACCGACACGCGTTCGGAGAGGACGACCACCGGCAAGGACGCGAGGACCCGGCTGTGGCGCCCCGGCGAGCAGCGCACCGACACGATCATGCTGATCCACCTCGCCGACGCCGGGAACCGGATCAGCGTGATCTCGATCCCGCGGGACTCGTGGGTCGCCATTCCCGGGAAGGGCAGAGCCAAGATCAATGCCGCCTTCTCCTGGGGCGGCCCCGCCCTGCTGATCAAGACGGTCGAGAAGCTCACCGGTGTCCGCGTCGACCACTACGCCGCGATCGACTTCCAGGGGTTCTCCGCGGCCACCGACGCGATAGGCGGGGTCGACGTCGAGGTGACGGAGACCGTCCGGGACCCGCTCAGCGGCGTCACCTGGAAGGCCGGCCGCCAGCACCTCGACGGCGAGAAGGCCCTGCAGTTCGTCCGCCAGCGCGTCAACCTCCCCGGCGGGGACCTCGACCGGATCAAGCGTCAGCAGGCGCTGCTGCACTCCATCGCCGGCAAGGTGCTCAGCGCCGAGACCCTCGCCAACCCCGTGAAGGTCAACAACCTGCTGCGCGCCCTGACCAAGGCGATCAGCGTCGACTCGGGGGTCACCCCGGGGATCATCAGGTCGCGGCTGTTCGATCTGGCCGGCGCCGACGGGTTCCAGTACACCACCATGCCGGTGCGGGGCAGCGGCATGGAGGGCTCGCAGAGCGTCGTGTACCTGGACACACGGAAGGTGCGGGCCCTCAGCCAGGCGATCCAGGACGACCGCGTCGACGACTACATCCGGGAGAGCGACAGTGCCAACGCCGTCGACGAGATCCGTTGAGTGCCCGTTGGTGTCAGTAGGCTCCCCGGGCACGCGCGACGGCCCCCCAGGTCTTCCAGAGCAGCTGCAGGTCCAGGATCAGTGACCAGTTCTCGACGTAGCGGAGATCCATCCGCATCCGCTCCTCCCAGGAGAGGTCCGAGCGTCCGCTGACCTGCCACAGGCCGGTCATCCCCGGCCGGACCACCAGCCTGCGGTGGATGTCCGCGCCGTACAGGGCGAACTCCGCGGGCACCAGCGGGCGTGGCCCGACCAGCGACATCTCCCCGCGGACCACGTTGACGAGCTGCGGGAACTCGTCGAGGGAGTACCGGCGCAGGAACGTTCCCACCCGGGTGACGCGCGGGTCGTCCCGCATCTTGAGCAGCGCCGCCTCGATGTCGAGGCCGCCCAGCCGGTCGGCGCCGGTCACCATCGTCCGGAACTTGAGGATCTGGAACTCGCGCCCGCCCTTCCCCACCCGGGTCTGCCTGAACAGCGCCGGCCCGTCGCTCGTGGCCCGGACCGCGACGAAGATCGCCAACATCGGGATCGCGAGAACGGCCAGCACCCCGGCGGCCACCACCCTGTCGAACACGTTCTTCACGATCTGGTTGATCCCTCCGAAAGAGGGGTGGTCCACGTGGAGCAGTGTCATGCCGGCGACCGGGCGGACGCTGACCCGCGGTCCGGCGACGTCCATCAGGGACGGGGCGACGAACAGATCGGTGTCGGTGACCTCCAGGCTCCAGGCCAGCCTGCGCAGAGCCACGCCGTCCAGCTCAGGACAGGCCAGGACCGCCACCGCGTTCGCCGACGTCCTGGCCACCACCTCGGCCACGTTGGTGAAGTCGCCGAGGATCGGAACCCCGTCGACGTCGGGGACGCATCCGAGCTCCGCCCCCTCGGGCAGGCAGGCGGCGACCACGCTCATGCCGTAACCGGGCTGATGACGCAGTTGCATCACCAGGTCCATCACCGCCACCTGGTGCCCGACCGCGACGACCCGCGTGACCGCCTCGTGGGGGTCCATCCTGTGCAGGTGCCGGCGCAGGGCGCGGCGGAAGGCGAGGGTGAGCAGGATCGCCATGGGCAGCATGGCGATGACGATGCTCCTGGCGATCATGAGCTTGGTGATGTAGGCACCGATCGCGACGACCGCGGCCAGCCCCAGGCCACCGTTGAACACCAGGCGGACCTCCTCCAGGCCACCCGCCTGGACCCGCCCTCGGTACGCCCCTACGAACGACATCGCCACCGGCCAGGCGATCACCAGCCCCGCCGAGAACACCATCTCGAACCAGGGGACGTAGCCGCCCCACCACCATCTGGCTCCCAGCACCACGGCATAGGCCACCAGGGCACAGCAGAGGTCACCCGCGACGAGCACGCGTGTGATCGACCGCTTCCGCCCGTTCCCCGGAACGAGCGGGGCAGCCGGAGGGCGCTCCGCTCTGCGCTCGGTCGACGTCGCACTCATACGCTCTCACCTTCTTGCTGGACAAGCACAAGAAGGACGTGCGATCCGCATCATGCGTTTACCTGTCCACCAAAAACAACAAAAATCACATCAAGCTTGGTTCTCTGGCCTGTCACCTGGGAATACGCGACCGCTCCGAATCCTTCTCCCTCCTCCAGAGGAGGGCCACGGCCAGCAGCGCCTGCGGGATGGCCGGAAGGGCGTAGCGCCGATCGAACACCGAGGTCGCCGCGGGTATCAGCAGCAGCGCCACCGCGAAGGCCCAGGGGAGGGCGATCTCGGGCCGCCTCCACCTGACCGCTCCGGCCGCGCCCGCCATCAGCAGCACGCCGAGGAGCAGGCCCGTCGCGTATCCCTCCACCTTCAAAAGACCCGCCGCCCTGGGCGCGGGCGGCTCCACCGCGTCGTGGCCCAGGGCCGTGGCGACCAGGAGATCCCCTCCCTCGTACGCGCGAACGTCCCGCACCGGATCGGCTCCCGGCACGTAGGTCGCGTTGACCCCGGAGTCGTACCCCAGTTCCTCGGCCGTCGGCGGCATCGGTATCCAGGGTTCGGCGAAGAAGGCGCCGGTGTCCCTGGCGACCGTCGCGGCGAAGTCGAGGGGCTGCTCACGGATCGCCCGCCAGGAGAAGCTCGACGCCAGGTTGTTGACGTCCTCGCTGAAGACGTCGACGCCCATGCTCTGCAGGGGGGTGCCCGGATACCAGATGTAGGTGTCCGACTTCGGGCGGGTTCCCGGCGGTGCCTGCGTGCAGAGTCCCCGCTCGGGAATCGGAGGGGCCATCCTCTCGCAGTCCGCGAAGTCCATGACCCTCCCGTAGAGGAAGATCCCGTTGCTCCGGGTGAACGCGACGCTGCCGTGCCACGCCCGGAACCACAGCCCGTAGCCGGCCAGCGGCAGGACGGCCGCGACCGTGAAGGCGATGACCGGGCGCGGGCCGACGCGCCGGACGACCAGGTATCCCACCACCAGCAGGATCAGCGGCAACCCTGCCGCGCGGGCCAGCGTGGCGAGGGCGAGGAGCACCCCCGAGAGCGCGACGGCCCAGGCGGGGGGCGAGCGCCACCAGAGCACCACCACCACGGCCCCGATGGTCAGCGGAACGAAAAGCGCCTCGCTCATGATGGCGCTCTCCATCTTGAGCTGCCACGCGCCGAACATCACGGGAAGGACGACAAGTGTCGCCCCCCAGCCGGGGAGCGAGGTTCTCCGCCGCAGCAGCGCGTAGACACCGGTGACCGAGACCAGGGCCAGCAGGTGCTGGACCGTGACCACCAGCGTGAAGCTGTGAAACGGCTTGAGCAGCCAGAGGAACAGCGGGTAACCGCTGGGCCGCACCACATGCGGCTGGGGCTGCAGGGCCAGCGCGATATAGGCGTAACTGTCGTTCTTGGCCAGCACGGGAAGCTGGGTCACCGTGATGCCCGCGCGGACCACCGTCCCGGCCACCAGGGCACCGGCGAAGAACGCGTTCCGCCTGATCAGATGGACGACGGCCGCCCGCGGCGGCCCACTCGGTCGGGTAACCATTCCGCTGTCGTCCTCTCACCGCGCCGAACACCCGGTAGATGACGGATGACAGGGCCATCAGGGTCACATACGGACCAGGATTCCTATCAGCAACAGGTGATTATTTTCTTCACATGAATGACGGTTTCCGGCCGGAGAGCCGCGCGATCACCCGCCGCGCGATCGGACGGGCGCTGCGGACGGCCGTGGCCAGTCCCGGGAGGGGATCGTCGGCGGCGAGCCAGGCGAACTCCCTCCCGCCCCCCTCGGGGATCTGGTAGGCGCGCGTCGCGCGTCGATAGGCGATCCGGGCAGGAACGTCCAGGTTCTCGACGATGATCCTGCGCCCTTCCACCTGTGTTCCCGGCGGGACCGCCTGGCCGGTCAGCGTCAGGTAATGGGCCCGGATCACGTCGATCCCCGCGTCGGTTTCGAAAAGCCGGAACTGCGCTCCCACCCGAGGGTTGAAATCAAGAAGCTTGTACTTTCCGTCACGGTGGTCGAGCCGCCAGTCGAGATCGGC
This sequence comes from Streptosporangium sp. NPDC002607, assembly GCF_053592655.1. NCBI lineage: Bacteria > Bacillati > Actinomycetota > Actinomycetes > Streptosporangiales > Streptosporangiaceae > Streptosporangium > Streptosporangium sp. NPDC002607. The sequence continues at coordinate 47,072 of NZ_JBSFWD010000017.1, read as the reverse complement.
GACGCCCGCGTAGCCGGTCTCCTTGCAGAGCCTGGTGGTCAGGCTCACCAGCTCCGGGTTCGCCACCGAGTAGGCGTACGTCGTCACCCCCACGTGCGGCGGCCACGACCGTACCTTCACCCCGGTGAAGGTGACCACCGCGTTCCCCTGCGCGTCACAGCAGACGTGGGCGATCCAGTCCGTCGACTCCGAGCGCGGCAGGTACTCCTGGACGAGCGTGTACGGCGTGGCCGGCCACGTCGCGGCCAGCTCGCGCAGCTCCACCGGCGTCTCCACCACCGTGGAACGGCTGACCGCCGGCGCGGCCAGCCGGAGCCACGGTTCGGAGTTCTTGAGCACGACGGGAAAGGTGAGCTCCCCGGCGATCTCGTCGATCTGGTCGAGCGAGGTGATCAGCCGTGACTCCGGAACCGGTATGCCGTGGCGCCGGCACAGCCGGAACATGTCGTGCTTGCTGGCCAGCAGGCGCGGCAGGTCACGCGGGACCGGCGGTAGCAGAAGGTGCTCGGACAGGATCTCCGCGTGCTCGGCGAGCAGGATCGCCGCCTCGTCGTCCGTCGCCACGGCCACCGCCCTTCCCGGCAGCGACGCGGCGATCTCCCGCAGCCCCCGCACAAGATGCTCAGCGGGCTCGGCCCCGGTGGTCGGCCAGACGATCTGGCCGGCCCGGTAACGGGAGAGCGCCGCCGCGGTCAGGCGACCCTCGGCGATGACGTGAACAGCGACCCCGAGCCGTCCCAGCGTCCGCACGACGCCGACCGCACCGTGGTGAAGCGGGTAGTGCCCGATCTTGACGAGAAGGACGGGAACGCTCGGGTCCACGTTCACCCGCCGGACTCTGTGCCACCGTCAGGCTCGGGACCAGCGTCGGTGGCGACGTAGCCGATCACGCCGCGCAGTCTCTCCACCGCGACCGCCCCGCGCCGCAGCAACCTGGGCACCGCAGTGGTCAGGTCCAGGATCGTCGAAGGGGTGTCGCTCTCACACGGCCCGGCGTCGAGATAGACCGACACCGAGTCGCCGAGCTGCTTCTCCGCGTCGGCGGCGCTGGTCGCGGCGGGGGCACCGGAGCGGTTGGCGCTGGAGACGGCCATCGGGCCGGTCTCCTTGAGCAGGTCGAGGGCGACCGCGTGCAGCGGCATCCGGATGGCGACGGTGCCCTTGGCGTCCCCCAGGTCCCAGGAGAGCGACCGGTTCGCGCGGCAGATCAACGTGAGCGGCCCCGGCCAGAAGGCGTCGACGAGATCCTGGCCGTACGGACCGAGGTTCTCCACCAGGGCGTTGGCCGCCCGGACGGTCCCGACCAGCACGGGCACCGGCATGTCACGGCCGCGGCCCTTGGCCTCCAGCAGGGCGGTGACCGCGGCGGGTGCGAAGGCGTCTGCGCCGATACCGTAGACGGTGTCGGTCGGCAGCACCACGAGCTCCCCCCGCCGCAGGGCGGACGCGGCCTCTACCAGGCCCGCGGCGCGCTGCTCGGCATCGATGCAGTCAAAACGTCGGCTCACTGTGCCTCCTCAGGATCGCTCGCTACGCGCATTCGCGTACCTCCTCGTCCACCGGCACGTCACCGACGGCCAGGATCCCCTCGCTCACGGCGTGCATCCTATTCCTGGCCGAAGCGGGCGGTGACGAAGCGGTCCCTGCGCGTCAGGTCCTGGCGGCTGCGGACGTCGCGCCAGCCGTTCTCCTCAGAGAAGATCAGATAGACCGGGGTGCCCTGCTGATCGGCGTGTTCCACGGCGACGAAGCCACCGGGGCGCAGCAGGCGCCTGGCGGTCCTTTCGACGGCCCTGACCTCGTCGAGGCCGTCGCTGCCCGACCCGTACAGCGCTCGGTGCGGGTCGTAGTCGCGGACCTCGGGGTCACGGGGGATCGCGCCGGGCGGGATGTACGGCGGGTTGGAGACCACCAGGTCGACCTGGTGGTCCAGCTCGGAGAGGGCGTCGGCCAGATCCTCCGGGTGCAGGTGGACGCGGCCCTGACCGTGCTCGATGATGTTGCGCTTGGCCCAGCCGTAGGCGTCCGGGTCGACCTCGACCGCGTGCACGGTGGCCAGCGCGACCTCCTGGGCGATGGACAGCGCGATGGCACCGGACCCGGTGCCGAGATCCACGACCACGGGCGAGGCGACGTCCATCTCCCGCAGCCTGTCGATCGCCCAGCCCACCACGATCTCGGTCTCCGGGCGCGGCACGAACACCCCCGGCCCGACCTCCAGGGACAGGTAGCGGAAGTAGGCCCGCCCGGTGATGTGCTGGAGCGGCTCGCGGGACTCCCTGCGGGCGACGCCCTCCCAGAACAGGGCGTCGAAGTCGGAGTCCTTCACGGTGTGCAGCTCACTGCGCCGTACACCGTGCACACATGCGGCGATCTCCTCGGCGTCGGTGCGCGGCGACGGCACACCTGCCTCGGCGAGCCGGGCGGTGGCGAGGGCGATCTCGTCCAGCAGAAAGGTCATGGGCGCGTTCTATGAATGGTTGGCGAGCTTCTCCGCCATCTCAGCGTTGAGCAGGGACTGGATGACGGCCGTGAGATCCCCGTCGAGCACCTGGTCGAGGTTGTACGCCTTGAAACCGACGCGGTGATCGGAGATGCGGTTCTCGGGAAAGTTGTAGGTGCGGATGCGCTCGGAGCGGTCGACGGTGCGGATCTGGGACTTGCGCTCGGCCATGGCGGCGGCGTTGGCCTCCTCCTCGGCGATCGCCTGCAGGCGGGCCCGCAGAATGCGCATGGCCGACTCCTTGTTCTGGAGCTGGCTCTTCTCGTTCTGGCAGGAGGCGACCACCCCGGTCGGGAGGTGCGTGATCCGCACGGCCGAGTCGGTGGTGTTGACGCTCTGACCACCGGGACCGCTGGAGCGGTAGACGTCGATGCGGAGGTCGTTCGGGTCGATCTGGACGTCGACGTCCTCGGCCTCCGGGTAGACCAGCACCCCGGCGGCGCTGGTGTGGATGCGCCCCTGGGACTCGGTGACCGGCACCCGCTGGACGCGGTGCACGCCGCCCTCGAACTTGAGCCTCGACCAGACGCCCTCGTCGCCCCTGGCCTTCAGGGCGATCGTGACGTCCTTGTAACCGCCGAGGTCGGAGTGGGTGGCGTCGATGAGCTCGGTCTTCCAGCCGATCCGCTCGGCAAACCGCAGATACATCCGCAGGAGGTCCCCGGCGAACAGCGCGGACTCCTCGCCGCCCTCGCCCGCCTTGATCTCCATGATGATGTCCTTGTCATCGTTGGGATCACGCGGGACGAGCAGGTGCCTGAGCTTCTCCTCCAGCCCGGGAACCCGCGCTTCGAGCTCCTTGGCCTCCTCCGCGAACGCCTCGTCCTCCGATGCCAGCTCCCTCGCCGTCCCGAGGTCCGCCTGGACGCCCTCGAGCTCGCGGTAGGTGTTGATGATCGGGGTCAGCTCGGCGTAGCGCCTGCCGAAGGTGCGCGCCTGCTTCTGGTCGGCGTGCACGGAGGGGTCGGCGAGCTTGAGTTCCAGCTCGGCGTACTCACTGAGCAGCTCGTCGAGGTTCACCGTGCGTCCTTCCTTGAAAGCCCTTCTAAGCCTGCCTCATCACCACGAACGCCGACTCGGGCACCCCCCTTTCGCGGGAGGGTTGTTCCGAGCCGGCGTCGGGATGGGGGCTACTGGCCCGTGGACTTCTTGCCGAAGCGCTTCTCGAAGCGCGCCACCCGGCCGCCGGTGTCCAGGATCTTCTGCTTGCCCGTGTAGAAGGGGTGGCAGGCGGAGCACACGTCGGCGTGGATCACGCCGTTCTTGGCGGTGCTGCGGGTGGTGAAGGAGTTACCACAGGTGCACGTCACCTGAGTGGCGACGTACTCCGGGTGGATGTCGGGCTTCATGTCGTCTTTTCCTCTCCAAAACGCGGTCGCCGGGTCGCCACTGTCTCTCGCCGATGAGGCTTGCGCGCTGGCACACCGAGGTGCGCGCGGGCGGGAACCGGAACCGCTGCGGTTCGGCTACCAGTGTGCCAGATCCTGCAACCATCCCAGGCCACAAGACATTCCCCGCCCTGGAGAGACCGGGGCTGCGGGCGTTCACCTGCCCAGATACGCGAGCACGGCGAGAACCCGGCGATGGTCGTCGGTGGCGGGCTCCAGGCCGAGCTTGCCGAAGATGCCGGAGATGTGTTTCTCCACGGCGCCCTCGGTGACGAGCATGCGCCCGGCGACCGCGGCGTTGGAACGGCCCTCCGCCATCAGGGCCAGCACCTCTCGCTCCTTCGCGGTCAGCGACTCCAGGGGATCTCCCCTGCGCTGGCGGCCCAGCAGCTGCCCGATCACCTCCGGATCGATGACCGTTCCCCCGGCGGCCACCCGGCGCACCGCGTCGAGGAACTCGGCCACGTCCGCTATCCGCTCCTTGAGCAGGTAGCCGACCGCCGCGGCGCCACCGCCGATCAACTCCGTGGCGTACTGCTCCTCGACGTACTGCGACAGCACGAGGATCGGCAGCCTCGGCCGCCGGCTCCTGGCCTCCAGAGCCGCGCGCAGTCCCTCGTCGGTGTGCGTCGGCGGCATCCTGACGTCGACGATCGCCAGGTCCGGATCGTACTCGACGACCGCGGCCACCAGCCCCGGGCCGTCGCCCACGACCCCGACGGTCTCGATGCCCCCGTCGGCCAGCAGCCTGGCCAGCCCCTCGCGCAACAGCACCGAGTCTTCGGCGATCACCACCCGCATGTGTTCAGGCCCTCACCATTCGCAGGGCAGCTCGGCCCTGATCATCGTGGGGCCGCCGAGCGGGCTGTCGACGCTCAGGGTGCCGTCGATGGTCGCCGCCCGGTCGGCCAGCCCGGCGAGACCGCCTCCGGGCCGCGGCACCGCGGCGCCGACCCCGTTGTCGTAGACCTCGACGATCACCCGCTGCTCCTGCCGGCTGACCCGGATGGACGCCTCGGTGGCCTCGGAGTGCTTGGCCAGGTTGGTCAGGCACTCGGCCACGACGAAGTACGCGATGCTCTCCACCGCCGGCGGGGGCCGGTGCGAGACCTCCACCGCCAGATCCACCCGTACGGGCGCGCGCGCGGCGAGCGACGACAGGGCGGCGTTCAGCCCCCTGTCGGTGAGGATCGCCGGATGGATGCCCCTGGCGAGGTCACGCAGCTCGGCGATGGCGGCCTTGGTGCCCCTGTGCGCCTGGTCGAGGAGCTCCCGGGCCGCGGTCGGGTCGGAGTCCAGCTTGGCCTGGGCCCGGCCCAGGTCCATGGCCACCGACAGCAGCCGCTGCTGTGCGCCGTCGTGCAGGTCACGCTCGATCCGGCGCCGCTCGGCCTCGGCCGCGTCCACCCCGCGGGCCCGGCTGGCCCGCAGGTGCGCGGCGCGGGCCGCCAGCCGGTTCTTCTCCCCCGTGCCCAGCAGGGCGGCGCCGAGCAGGCCGTGCAGCCAGGCCATCCCCCGGGTCGCGTACAGGGCCGCGAGCAGGAACCCGATCCCGATCAGCATGCACAGCAGCGCCTTCGGCCCGCTGTCGATCGGCAGCTCGCCGATGGGGGTCATCGGCTCCCCCACCAGCAGCAGAGGCAGTGGCGCCACGGTCAGGCCGAGCCCGAGCGTCCACAGGACCGCCGAGACCGTGAACTCCCCGATCCCGATCGGCAGCAGCAACAGCAGGTAGAGCAGATCCTTCCAGGTGGCGGGGTCGACGAACATGTCCTTCCAGCGCAGGAACAGGTTGTCGCCCTCCGATGGCCGGTAGGGGCTGGGGATGTCGACGCCGAAGGCCAGCCGGAGGAACCGGCGCTCCAGCATCGCCACCCCCCGCCAGGCCAGCATGGTCAGGGCGAGGAGCGGCAGCCCGATCCACACGATCACCAGCGCCAGGGAGAGCGGGATCACCGAGGCGAGGAACGCGAACCAGGCGAGGCCGTGGAACAGGCTCACCAGCAGGTAGGGAACGGCCCGCCAGGTCATCGGGTCGACGAACATGCCGAGGGGACCGTTCGGCCCGAAGGGCACGCGCCGCCGGAGCGGCGTCCTGACCACGGGCGTGCTCACCACTGTCTCGGCAGTCACGCGCCCCCCTGTCGTCCGCGAAAATGCGTCCTGAAGTAGGGATATCCCGAAGACCCGGGTCAGACAAGCGCTTTGGAAACGCCGAACGCCCCGGCCTGAGGGGCCGGGGCGTTCAACGTGCGGTGAGCGGTCAGTCGCGCTCGGAGCTGACGGTCGTCTTCTGCACCTGGAGCAGGAACTCCGCGTTGGACTTGGTCTCCCTCATCTTCTCCAGGAGAAGCTCGAGAGCCTGCTGCATGTCAAGGGCGTGCAGCACGCGGCGGAGCTTCCAGATGATCTGGAGCTCGTCCTTGCCCATGAGGATCTCCTCCTTGCGGGTGCCGGACGCGTCGACGTCCACCGCGGGGAAGATCCGCTTGTCGGCAAGCTGCCGGTTGAGCTTGAGCTCCAGGTTGCCCGTGCCCTTGAACTCCTCGAAGATGACCTCGTCCATCTTGGAGCCGGTCTCGACCAGCGCGGTGGCGAGGATCGTCAGCGAGCCGCCGTTCTCGATGTTGCGGGCGGCACCGAAGAAGCGCTTCGGCGGGTAGAGCGCGGTGGAGTCGACACCACCGGACAGGATGCGGCCGGAGGCCGGGGCCGCCAGGTTGTAGGCGCGGCCCAGACGGGTGATCGAGTCGAGCAGCACGACCACGTCGTGGCCCAGCTCCACCAGGCGCTTGGCGCGCTCGATGGCGAGCTCCGCGACCGTGGTGTGGTCCTCGGCCGGGCGGTCGAAGGTCGAGTGGATGACCTCGCCCTTCACCGACCGCTGCATGTCGGTGACCTCTTCCGGACGCTCGTCCACCAGGACGACCATCAGGTGGCACTCGGGGTTGTTGTGGGTGATCGCGTTGGCGATCGCCTGAAGCACCATCGTCTTGCCCGCCTTGGGCGGGGAGACGATGAGACCACGCTGGCCCTTGCCGATCGGCGCCACCATGTCGATGATCCGGGTGGTCAGGATGTTCGGCTCGGTCTCCAGGCGCAGGCGCTCCTGCGGGTAGAGCGGGACGAGCTTATTGAAGTCAGGGCGCTGCCGCGCCTGCTCCGGGTCCATGCCGTTGACCGTGTCCAGGCGGACGAGCGCGTTGAACTTCTCACGGCGCTCGCCGTCGCGGGGCTGGCGGACGGCTCCGGTGACGACGTCGCCCTTGCGCAGGCCGTTGCGGCGGATCTGGGCCAGCGAGACGTAGACGTCGTTGGAACCCGGCAGGTAACCGCTGGTCCTGACGAACGCGTAGTTGTCGAGGATGTCGAGGATTCCGGCGATCGGGATCAGCACGTCGTCGTCGCCCACCACGGGCTCGTTGCTGTCGAAGCGGTCGCGGCCACGGCGGTTGCGCTCGCGGAACCGGCCGCGACGGCCGCGACGGTCGTCGTCGTCGCCCACGCCGTGCTGGTCGCTGCGGTCCTGCGGCCCCCGGTTCTGCGGGCCACGGTCGCCGCGGTCTCCACGGTCGCCGCGCTCACCGCGGTCGCCGCGCTCACCGCGGTCGTTGACCCGCTCGCCACGGTTCTGGCCGGCGTCGGCGGCGCGGGAGTCGGTGCGCTGTTCGCCGCGGTTGTCGCCGCGCTGTTCGCCGCGGTTGTCGCGGTTGTCGCCACGCTCGCCGCGGTTGTCGCCACGCTCGCGGCGGTCGCTGACGCGCTCGCCGCGCTCGCCACGCTCGCCGCCACGGCCACGACGCTCACCGCGCTCGCGGCGGCTCTCGCCACGCTCGCCGCGGCCCTCGGCCGGGACGGCGTCGATGGTCTGCTGCTCCACGACAGGCTCGGGAGCGACGACGGCGGCCACGGGATCGGGAGCGGGCGGCGCCTGCTCCACAACGGGCTCGGCGGCCACGACGGGGCGGGAACGTTCCCTGCGGGTGCGTGCCGGACGCTCGACGACCGGCTCGGCCGCGGCTGCGGGGACGGCTACGGCCGGAGTCTCCTTGGCGGTGACGGGAGCCTGGGCACTCTCGGCGGAGACGCCCTGCTTCTCCTGGATGGCCGCGATGAGCTGGCTCTTGCGCATCCGCCCTGTCCCGCTGATGCCGAGACCGGAGGCCATGGCCTGCAGTTCGGGCAGCACCATGGCGGACAGGCCGGTGCCGGAGCGACGGCGCGGCTTGGCCGCGGGGCGGGTGGGGGTGTCGCCGGACGCCGGCGCCGTGCCGGTGACGTCGGAGAGGAGTTCGGTGGTGTCGCTCACTAATGGGTCCTTCCCAGGGGTCGGGCGTGGCCATGATCAGCCAATCGTCCCGGTGGTGCGATCGACCCGGTGGGACAGACCGGGTCGGGTTGCACGTTGCGATCCTCGACGGCCCATGGAGAGCCGCCGCCACTGTCGGAGAAGGGTTGATCCAGGCCGTCACCATCGAGAATCGCCGACGGTGGGACTTGGAGGACACCCCCCCGGATTGCTACCGGCAACCAGATGTCGAGGTAGATCGAACGCGCATGTCCCCTAAAACGCCGCCTCTTCGTTGCCCCAGCCGAATGTGGAGCATTCGGAGGCGACGGATTCGGGGAGGCCACTGCGGCGATCACGCCTCACAGAGTGAGACATGATGCAGCGATGTGTGGCTGACAAGCACGCACCCAACGCGGGGCACCTGGTGCGGCTATCAGCCTAACATCACCAGCGCACACAGCTATTCCCTGAAGGTCGAGAGATGTCAGCGTGTCTCAGGAGAAACAACGCGGGCACCCCGGGTTTCGACATCCAGTGGCCGGATGTGCCAGTCATTACCCACTTCTGCTGCGATCAAATCCTGCGTATTCACGGTCGAAAACGCAAGAACCGTGGGCCCCGCTCCCGAAACGACCGCGGCGACGCCCGCCCCGCGCAGCCGCCGTACCAGGTCGGCGGTGAGCGGCATCGCGGGCGCGCGGTAGTCCTGATGGAGGCGGTCCTCGGTGGCGGCCAGCAGGAGTTCCGGTTCCGGCCTGGCCGTCAACGCCGCGACCAGCAGCGCGGCCCGCCCCGCGTTCGCGGCGGCGTCGGCGTGCGGCACCGCCTTGGGCAGCAGCCCCCGGGCGACCTCGGTGGACAGCCGGTACCCGGGGATGAGGACCACGGGCCTGACGTCGGAGTGCGGGAGCAGCCGCACCAGGTGCGGCGTGCCCGTTCCGTCCGTCCATGCGACGGTGAGCCCGCCCGCCAGGCACGGCGCCACGTTGTCGGGATGGCCCTCGATCTCGGTGGCCAGCGCGAAGACCTCGTCGTCGGTGAACTCGGGCCGCGCCCCCGGCCGGTGAGCGGGGGCGGAGCCGTCCTGATACGGGGTGGTGGCCAGCGCGCGGGCGGCGATGATCCCGGCGCAGATCGCGGCGGAGGACGACCCGAGGCCGCGGGCGTGCGGGATGCGATTGAGACAGCGCAGCCTGATCCCGAGCGGCTGCCCGAGCCCCATCCGGTCGAAGGTCGTGCGCATCGTGGTGACGATGAGGTGCCCCTCACCCCCGTCAAGCTCGCCGGCGCCCTCTCCCTCGACCTCGATGACGGCGCTCCGGGAGCCGGAGCCCCCCGAGGGCTCGAACAGCTCGACCTCGACCTCGTCGTGGAGGTCGAGTGCCAGACCCAGCGTGTCGAATCCCGGGCCGAGGTTCGCCGAGGTCGCGGGGACCTGGACGGTCACCTTGCCGCTGATCATAGATCTCCCGGGGCACGGCTCGATGGCGTGGCCATGGCGGACAAGTGGCTTCTCCTATCTGCCCGGTTCTGTGGGATTTTCAGGTGCGATACCGGGGCGGTCGCGGCGTGCCGGGTTCACTGGGCCCCGCCCCTTGGATCTTCCGCCCATCGTGGCCGGGCGGTGCCTCGCCACGTTGCCGCCGGTCACCGCGGAACGCCACGGCTCCCTCCGCCGTCCCGCGGGGCACCGCCCGACCGGCCCTCGCCACGACAGGATCCGTGGCACAGGACCTAGGCGAGTTCGAGGGCGACGGCCGCGGCGTGCGCGTCGATCGGGATCGTCACCGGGGCGGGGGCGCCCGAGATGGCCCAGTCGGGGTCCTTGAGGCCGTTTCCGGTCACCGTGCACACGACGCGCTGCCCCGGCTCGACCAGGCCCTGGCTGTGGGCCTGGAGGAGGCCCGCCACGCTGGCGGCGGAGGCGAGCTCGACGAAGACGCCCTCCTCCTGGGCGAGCAGCTTGTACGCGGCGGCGATCTGGCGGTCGGTGACGGCCTGGATGACGCCGCCGGACTCGTCGCGGGCGGCCTCGGCGAGCCGCCACGAGGCGGGGTTGCCGATGCGGATCGCGGTGGCGATCGTGTGCGGGTGGGTCACCGGCGCACCGTTGACGATCGGCGCGGAACCGCTGGCCTGGAAGCCGAACATGCGGGGCGTCCTCGTCGCGATGCCGTCACCCGCGTACTCGGTGTAACCCATCCAGTACGCCGAGATGTTGCCCGCGTTGCCGACCGGGATGCAGTGGATGTCGGGAGCGTCCCCGAGCGTGTCGACGATCTCGAAGGCGGCGGTCTTCTGGCCCTGGAGCCGGAACGGGTTCACCGAGTTGACCAGCGCGATCGGGTAGTTCTCGGAGAGCTTCCTGGTCATCTCCAGGCAGTCGTCGAAGGATCCCTCGACCTGGAGCAGCCGGGCCCCGTGGACCAGCGCCTGGGCCAGCTTGCCCATCGCGATCTTGCCCCGGGGCACCAGCACGGCGCAGGTCAGGCCCGCGCGGACCGCGTAGGCGGCGGCGGAGGCGCTGGTGTTGCCGGTGGAGGCGCAGATGACCGCCTTCGCCCCGTCCTCGACGGCCTTGCTGATGGCCATGGTCATGCCACGGTCCTTGAAACTTCCCGTCGGGTTGAGGCCCTCGACCTTCAGGTAGACCTCGCAGCCGGTCAGCGCCGACACCCGGTTCGCCGGGACGAGCGGGGTGCCGCCCTCCAGGAGCGTGACGACGGGCGTCGCCGTGGTCACCGGAAGTCGGTCACGGTACTCCTCGATGAGGCCACGCCACGCCCTGGTCATGATTGCTCCTCCCGCGCGCGGCCAATCCGTGCGCGTGCTACCTGCGGTGTTGGAAAAAGAGTCTACGGGCAACCTGTTCAGCCTTGGGATGCGCTGTCCACCGAATGGACACCCGGGGCGTCCTGCCTACAGGAAACCCTAAGAATGGGCCGGTAGGGTCTGCGGAGCTTGACAGGCCTTGACAAGCGATGGGCCGAACACTTGACGGGCTACGAACCAGACAAGGGGTGCCACATCATGACGGGCGGCGCGGCGGCGGACCTGCCACCGATCCGGCACAACGACTACTCCCCCCTGGACCCGCCCGCGCTCGGCGCGTGGGATCCGGAACTCTCGGTCAGTGTGATCATCCCGGCCCGTGGCGGACAGCACAGGCTCGATCTGACCCTCGCCTCCCTGGCGGCGCAGACCTACCCGGATCACCTCATGGAGGTGATCGTGGTCGACGACGGCAGCGAGCCTGCACTGCGGCTGCCGGAGATCGTCCCGCGGGGCACCAGGCTCGTGACCACCGACTCCTCGGGCTGGGGCATCGCCCACGCGGTGAACACCGGCGCCGCCCTCGCCGACGGGCGGATCATCCAGCGCCTCGACGCCGACATGGTCATCTGCCGCGAGCACATCGAGGCGCTGGCCCGATGGCACCATCTGGCCGGTTACCTGGTCACGATCGGCGCGAAGAAGTTCGTCGAGGAGCCGTCGCTGACGGCCGCCCAGGTACACGACGGTGTGCGTGCGGGCCGGCTGGAGTCCGTCTTCGACCTGGCGGACGCCCTGCCCAGCTCCACCGAGCAGACGATCTCCCGCACCAACGGCCTGCGGGCCAGCCGCAACCCCTACCACGTGTGCACGGGGCCGACGGTTTCCATGCGGCGCGAGATCTTCCGCGCCGTGGGCGGGGTGGACGCGGAGGTGTTGCGGGGCGAGGACACCGAGTTCGCCTACCGGCTGGCCGCGCACGGCGTGGTCTTCATCCCCGACATGAAGGCCCAGGCCGTGCACCTGGGACTCCCCGCCCAGCGCCGCAACCGGCAGCGGGCGGTACAGGTCGTCGCCCCCTACCTGGCCCACCGGGTGCCGCTCCGCCGCGACCTGCGCAAGGACCGTGGCCGCCACTGGCTGGTCCCGTACGTGGAGGTGGTGCTCGGTGCCGAGGGGCCTGGGGAACAGGTGCGCGAGGCGGTGAGCGCGGCACTCGACGGGTCGCTCGGCGACGTGGTCGTCACCCTGGTCGCCCCCTGGTCGAAGCTGTCCGCGGACCGCCGGCCGGTGCTGGACGACCCTCTGTTCGACCTGCGGTTGCTGCGTGAGCACTTCGCCCACGACGAGCGGGTGCGATTCGCCGACGAGGTCTCCGAAACCCCCACCCCGATCCCGTTCCGCTATACCGGTCCGACCTCGGTCCCGCTGGGGCGTGACTCACTGGAACGGATGATCGCCGCGATGCAGGACGACCGTTCCGGCATGCTCGTCGTCGATCTCGGCGCCGACGGCGAGGCGACGCTGGAGCGGACCGAGGCGCTGGGCCGGGCGAGGCTGCTCGGCGCGGACGACGTCGCCGCCGTCGCCGCCTCGGTCAGGGCCACCCACGGTGTGCGGCGCGGGGCACGGCCGGAGTTCTGGCCCGCCGAGACGGCGCCCCCCGCCCCGCCCGCGCCCCGCCCCCAGGCTCCGGCCCCCGAGCGGAAGAGCGCGCCGCAGGCGGCGAGACAGGGCGCCGGGCAGGTCCGGCGGCACCAGGCCCGGGGCGGGTGGAGCACACTCCTCGGCAGGCTCCGCACCTCCCTCAGGAACTGAGCCGTACCGTCGCCGGTCGGGGCGGATCAGACCGGGACGCCCACGCTCTCGCGGCTTTCCGGCAGGGGCGTGACCCGGCGCCGTACGGCCAGCCCGAAGGCGACGACGAGCAGGCCGAGCGTGCCCGACACCACGAACGGCGCGGCCGGGCGCCAGGCGTCGTAGAGGAGACCGCCCAGGGCGGAGACGGTGAGGATGCCCCGGGCGCCGCAGAGGGTCTGCACCCCGTAGGCGGAGCCGCGCACCCCGGCGGGTGCCTGCTGGGCCAGCAGCGGTCCCGCGGTGGTTATCCCGGCGATCTCCCCCAGCCCGATGAGCACGGCCACCAGCATCATCCCGGAGCCGAGCGGGTCACTGATCAGCAACGTCGACAGATAGGACAACGCCGCGACGGTCTGGGCGAGGATGACCACGTCCTGGCGCCGCATGCGATCGCCCAGCCAGCCGAACAACGGGGCGGCGAGTTCGGCGAGCTGGAGACCAAGGACGCGGCGCGGGGGGTGACGGCCATGGCGCGATCCTGCCAGTTCCGGTAGAGCTTCTCCAATGGTCCGAATGACTATGATCCATACAATTCAAGAAATACCCCCATAAGGGAGCAGGGTGTGACCGACCAGATACCCAAGGGTGTTCAAACCCACATTCCTAACGTCGCACGTATGTACGACTACTATTTAGGGGGTAAAGACCACTTTCCTGCAGACCGGGAGGCTGCGGAGAAAGTTCTGGAGGTCATCCCCGAGGTCCGGAACAGCGCCCGTTCCAACCGCGCTTTCCTCGGCAGGACCGTCGGCTTCCTCGCCGGACTGGGCATCCGCCAGTTTCTCGACATCGGTGCCGGCCTGCCCACCCAGAACAATGTGCACCAGGTCGCGCCCGGCGCGCGGGTCGTCTATGTCGACAACGATCCGACGGTTCTGGTTCACGGCCGGGCGATTCTCGGCAAGAACGAGAATGTGACCATAGTCGAGGGCGACGTACGCCGGCCGGAGGAGATTCTGGAACACCCGGACGTGCGCGCGGCCATCGACTTCGACCAGCCGGTGGGGATACTCCTGCTGGCGATCATGCATTTCGTTCCCGACCAGGAGGATCCCCTCGGCATCATCGCCACCCTGCGCCGGGCCATGGCCCCCGGCAGCCACCTCGTCCTGTCCCATGTCGCGATCGACGCGCGCCCGGAAGCGGCGGAGGGGGTCACCCAGGTCTACGACGGGGCCTCCTCACCCTTCGTCGCCCGTACCGGCAAAGAGATCATCCGTCTGTTCGAGGGTTTCGACGTGGTCGAGCCCGGCATCGTCAACCTGCCCGAGTGGCGCCCGGAACCCGGCACCACCGTGCCGTACCGGAACATCGGCTCCTACTTCCTGGGCGGCGTCGGCACCGTCGGGAACGAACGCTGACCGGCGCCGCGCGGGCGGGCGTCCGCGCGGGAGAGACCAGCGCGGCAAAAACCGGTGCGGGAAGGTCAGCGGCGGCGGGTGATGGCCCGTTTGACCGAGGAGAGCAGCCCGTACTGGACGACCTTCCTGGCGGCGGCCAGCTCCTTGCGCAGGGTGCCGACCTCGCGCCGCAGCTCGACCGCGCTTTTTCGCCAGCGGCCCGCCTCGTCACGCCATTTGGTCACCTGACCGCGGAGCCGCTCGTTCTCCCTGGTGAGACGGGCCACCTGAGCCTCGGCCTCGATCCTGGCCCGGTGGGCACCCCGGCGGCCGACGATGGGGCGGGCCTCGGACGCGAACCCGTAGGTCTCACCGTCCACCCAGACCACGCCGAAGGTGTCCTCCACGGCGTCGTCGAGGTCCTCTCCCTCCTCCAGCACGAACGCGGCACGCCCGAACGCGGCGGTGCGCTCCAGCCGCGCCGCGACGATCATCCGCTCCGAGCCCGCTCCGGGCCCGCCGGCCACACCGCCGTCACCGTCCTGTCCCCCCTCGGCCAGCAGCACCGAGACCAGGCCGTAGCCGTCGTTCCCGGCCAGGTCGACCAGGCGGGCCAGGGTGTCGTCACCGGGCACCCACCCGGCGGGCAGCCTGAGCCGGTAGGGGGCGGCGGTGCCACCGGCGCGGGGCTGCCGGGAGGCCTCGGACGGGGCGGAGGTGACGACGGAGGTGACAGCGGAGGTGACGGAGGCCTCGTCGACGAAGCGGACCCTGGCCTCGTGGGCGTAGTGGCCGCGGATCAGCACCAGGTCCAGGTCCGGATCCTTCAGCGGGGCGCGCCCCTCCGTGCCGATGCGGTCCCACGGGCCGGTGAGGGTGACCGCGACGTCAGGCAGGGTACCCGCGAGGACGGCGTCGACCGTGGCGCGGACCTCGTCGTAGGAGTATCCGGGACCTTCCCGCCCCGTCCTCCCCTCGGGCTCGACGACCACCTCCAGGTACGGCACCTTCCACTGCCTGCTCGGATGGGAGCGGAGCCAGCGGTAGGAAGGGATCCGGTCGGCCA
Organism: Streptosporangium sp. NPDC002607; assembly: GCF_053592655.1. Lineage (NCBI taxonomy): Bacteria > Bacillati > Actinomycetota > Actinomycetes > Streptosporangiales > Streptosporangiaceae > Streptosporangium > Streptosporangium sp. NPDC002607. The sequence continues at coordinate 31,852 of NZ_JBSFWD010000017.1, read as the reverse complement.
CGAACGCGTGGCTGACCCGGTCGATCGGGGCCTTGCCGCGCATGCGCATGGTCGGGCCCAGATGGAAGGCGCGCGACAGCGGCTCGGGAACGAAGACGGCACCCGCCTGGGCGAGCCGGTAGCCCATCTCGGTGTCCTGGCCGAGGATCAGGTCGGTGTCCATCGGCCCGGCGGCGGCGAGCAGCGCGGCGTTGACCGAGGTCGCGCCGCCGACGTGCAGGCTGAACGCGCGGTGCGGGTTGGCGGTGAGGCCGTCGGTGCGCTCGACGAGATCGACCAGCCAGGCATGCGGCTCGGCGGGCTCGAAGAGCTTGGCCAGGTCGTCGGCGGCGGCCACCACCTCGGGAGCGGGCAACCGGGCCGGAGTGAAGCGCAGGTAACCGGTGACCGCCAGGTACGGGGCGGCATGGTGCCAGCGCATGTGCGCCTCGACCGACCTGCGGTCGAGAACCACGTCGGAGTCGAGCCAGTGGATCACGTCACCGGTGGCGGCCGACAGCCCGGCGTTGCGGGCGTGGGCCCGGCCGGGGATCGGGCAGCCGATCAGGCTGGTGCCCTCCGGGCGGAGTTCGGGCAGGCGCAGCGGCGGGCTGCTGCCGTTGTCGACCACGATGACCTCGGTCAGCGCGGCCGGGTAGGTCTGCACGGCCAGCCCGGCGAGTGCCAGGTCGAGTTTCTCCTGGTCACCGTAGGCGGGAATGACGACGCTCACCCGGAGCGAGGGCGTCCAGGCCCCCAGGGCGGGCGGCGTGAGGCTCCGGTAGTCGTTACCGGCGATCCGTGCTGTCATCGCGCTTCCAGGATCAGACTCGGGCGGAAACCGCGCCACTGGTTCGACGCGACGCGCAGGAAGTGGGCCAGGGAGAGCCGCCAGGTGTGCTCGGCACCGACCGAACGTCGCAGCACGTAGCCCAGGCCGTGGGTGCGGTAGATGCGCGCCCCCGCGGCGTGCGCGGCCTTCAGCAGCCCGGCGTCGACGCCCCGGGGCAGCGGGGGGAAGCCGCCCGCGTCCCTGAAGGTGTCGGCGGGGAGCAGGATCGTGCCCCCGGCGACGTGCTCGGACCAGACCTCGCTGGTGTAGTCGGTACGGCGGACCGTGGCGTTCAGCGGCTCCAGGTAGAAGAACTCGGCCGCGGTGCCGACGATGTCCGCCCCGGAGTAGGCGCGGGCGAGCAGCAGGTCGGCCAGATGCTCGGGGCCGTACCAGTCATCGTCGTCCCACTTGGCCAGATAGTCGCCCTCCGCCCTGGAGGCGGCCAGGTTGAGCACCTCCCCGAAGGGGGTCTCCCCTTCGGCCTCGACCACCGTGACGGGCAGGGCGCACCCGCGCAGCGCCCGCCTGACCTCCTCGTGCGCGGCGGGGACGCCGTGCAGGCCGAGCAGGACCTCGACCCGTACCCGGCGCTGCCCGGCGATCTGGCCGAGCGCGGCGCCCAGCAGGTGCGGCCGCATGCTGGACATCACGACGCTGACCGTGGGCGGCGTCTCCGCCCGGCCTGTCCCCATCCGGTCGCGGAGCCCGTGACGGCGTAGTCGCACGCTGTGCTCCTCCCTGCGCAGGGCGGTCACCGACCGGAGACCTGAGCCGTCGTCCTCCTCGGGCGCCCAGGCCGCGAGCAGGCGGGCCAGTTCGGGATCCACCCAGTCCGGCGAGACGGCGGCGTGCAGCGGCACCCCGGCCGCGGCCAGACCGGTGACCGCGCCGACCGGAACCTCGGAGGTGGGCCACCGGACGACCAGTCCCCGCAGCGGGCGCAGGCGGGCCGCCTCCTCGGCGTCCGGCCGGTCGCCGAGCGGCGAACCGGCCGCCAGCCAGCCCTCGCCGGTCCAGGACAGCTCGGCCGTCTCCCCGGCCGCCGACCGCAGGAAGCCCGCCGGTGTGGCGAGAAGGGACGGGGGAAGGGAGATCGGCTGCGCGGGCACGACCGAAGGATAGCGAGGCAGGAAGATCCCTTCTCACCACACTTCCCACTTGACCCGTGTGATCACCATTAATCACTCACAGCTGTCACACAGGTCACAGGAACCTTGGAATTTCCCATTTCCAGCCATATTTGCACTTGAAGAGCGGATAGCCTCATTTATCTCCCCATCAATGAACAGGTAATGACAGAGCGGCATGGAAGGTAAGCGCGGATGCCCACGCCCCGAAAACTGACGCTTCTGGCGGCGACCATCGGTCCGGTGGTACTGATCACGCTGACGCTGCTCGCGGGCACCGATGTCATCTCGGCCACGGCGGCCGTCGTGCTCGGCGCGATCGCGACGGTGTTCGCCGTCCAGATGCTGGCGATCGCGACGGTGCGCAGGGTCGACGGCAAGGCCCTGCGGATCGACACCCGTATCAAGCGCTACGAAGCGGAGCTGGCCACGGTCAAGGCCGCCACCGAGCGGCTGGACCGGCGGCTGGACGAGATCGTCGAACTGCTCAGGGAGCACGAGCGGAAGCGGGACGAGGACCTGCAGACGATCCTGGTCTCGCTGGGCGAGGATCGGCTGGTCTCCATACCGCAGCGCCAGGAGATGGCGGAGATGGTCAACGACCTGCTGCCGCGACTGGCCGCCGTGGAGGCGCGGACCGAACAGGCCACCCCGGAGGGAAAGGCGTGAGCGGGGCCGGGGGCGACGACCTGGCCGGCCGGACCGGTGTCCCGCGCGCCAGGGTCAGGCAGAACGACTACGGGCCGCTGCTCCCGCCCGACCTGGGCCGGTGGGAGCCCCGGCTCAGGGTGAGCGTGGTGATCCCGGCCTACGACTGCCAGGACGCCCTGGAGCGCACGCTCGCCTCCCTTGCCGCGCAGACCTACCCCGCGCATCTGCTGGAGGTGGTCGTGGTCGACGACGGCAGCGACCCGCCGCTGCGCGTTCCCGAGATCACCCCGGCGGGCACCCGCCTCGTCCGGGTACCGGAAGGCCGCTGGGGGCGGGGCTGGGCCCGCCAGACCGGCGCCGAGGCGGCGACCGGCGACATCCTGCACTGGGTCGACTCCGACATGATCCTCGACCGGGAGCACGTCGAGGCGCACCTGCGCTGGCACCACCTCCTCCCCTACGCCGTCGTGATGGGCGACGTCCGCTTCACCCCAGACGGGACCTGGCCCCGCGCCGGGGAGGTCCTCTCGGCCGTGCAGGCCGGGGACGCGGAGAGACTGTTCGACGGGTCCGCGCCACACGAGTGGCGGGCGGGCGTGCTCAAGGAGACCCGGTGGCTGCGGGACGCGGGCGCCGGGGCCTACCGGCTCCACTCGGGGGCCAGCACATCGGTCCCGGTGGCACTGCTCCGCTCGGCCGGCGGCGTGAACACCGCGTTGAACATGGGCGAGGACACCGATCTCGGCTTCCGCCTCGCGCAGGCGGGCGCGGTCTTCATCCCCGACCCGCAGGCCCGCGGCTGGCACCTCGGCCCGTCCACGGTCATGCTCAGGGAGAAGGAGGTGCACCGGCACAACTGGTCGGTGCTGCCCGACCTCATCCCCGATCTGCGCTGGCTGCGCACCCACCCGCGCAGGACCTGGCCGGTGCCGTACGTGCACGTCGTCGTCGACGTCGGCGGCGCCCGCTACGAGGACGTGCGGGCGAGCGTGGACAGCGCGCTCGCGGGCACCCTCATCGACGTCGCCGTCACCGTGGTCGGGCCCTGGGCTCGGCTCCCCGCCGGGCGCCATCCCTCCCTCGACGAGCCGCTGCTCGATCTGCGTCTGGTGCGCAACCTGTACGCCCATGAGCCACGGGTCCTCTTCGCCGAGGAGGCGCCCTCCGGCTCGGCACCCGCACCGTTCCGCCTCTCCTTCCCCGCCGGGTGGGCACTCGGCGCCGACAGCCTGGCCGAGCTGGTGAGACTCGCCGAGAGCGAGGGGTACGGGCTGCTGAGCGCGGTGCTCGACGAGGGGGCCACCGGGGTCAGGGCGGCCAGGTTGGAGCGCACCGCCGCCTTCGCCAGGGCGGCGCTGGTGACCGGAGGCACCCCGGACGGTGACACCGACGGTGACACCGACGGTGCCGTCCACGAGCTTTTCGGCTCCCTGTGGGTGAGTGCCGCCGAGTTCGGCATGACGACCGCCGGGGAGGCGGAGCCCGTCGCCGGGGACCCCGCGAAGTGGCGGGCCGAGAGCACCCGGTGGAAACGCGAGGCGGAACGGCTGCGGGGCGAGGTGGAGAGCCTGCGCGCCGAGACCGAGCGCCTGCGGGCGGAGGCCGGGCACCCACGGGACGAGCGGCGGCGTGGCCCCCTGGGGGGGATCATCCCGGCGGCCAGGCGGCAGGCGGCTCCGCGGCGGGGGAAGAGCGGCTGATGTCTCTTCTGATCGATCTCGTCCGCACCGCCGGGGAGCGGAACGGCAAGCGGCGCGTCCTCGTCTACTGCGCGGGCTTCGAGACACTCGGCGAGCTGGAGTCGTACGGGGCGATGGACCTCGACGGCGACCTCGACGGCATCCCGCGCGCGGAGGAGGGCGCCGCGGAGATCCTGGTGCTCGCCCGCACCCCGACGGACCTCCGCAGGGCCGCGAGCCTGCAGTCACTGCTGGCCATGGCCACCCGGGTGGTCGTCGCCGTGGAGGAGACACCGCACTGGTACACCGCGCCGGTGCCCTCGCCCACTCCCGCCCACCGCTGGCGGTCGCTCGTCGAACTCCGGGTCCACCAGCCGGAGGCGCCCGCCTGGGTGATCGAGGCGCGGTTCTCCAAACCGGCACCCGCCGGGCGGACGCTCGCCGCGACCGCCAGGGCGTTCGCGGGACACCGGATGGACGCCGTCGCCGCGCCCGTCGCCGGTCTGGCCGGCCCCGGAGCGGCCCACTGGCGGCCCGGTGACCCGAACGCGGCCCCGTCCTCACCGGAGGGGCCGGTCCCCGACAGGTTCGGTGCCCGCGGCGCCGACCTGGTCGTGCGCGCGGCCGGCGAGGAGCCGCCGCCCTGGTCCGGCGACGAGAGCCCGGTGGACCGCCCGGTCGCCGAGCTGATGAGCTGGGAGCGGCTCGGCCGCCCCGGCGGCGGCAGGATCCTCCAGGCCGGCCTCGGCGACCTGTCAGAACCCCGGACCGTCCCACCGGTCGACGACCGCTCGGTCAACCCCATGGGCTTCGTCACCGTGCCGTCCCTCGGCACCGCCGATCTGTCCGTGGAGTCCGGCCGCTGGGCGATCACCTGCGGTGGCCGGATCCTCACCGCCTTCGCGGCCTCCGGCGCCGTCACGGACGTGGACGTCAACCGGATCAGGCAGGTCAGAGGGGTACGGGTGGACTGGCGGCGCGGCCACAGCGGCCCGGTGGCCGCGCTCCGCGTCGTCACCGGGCTGGCGGCGGCCGGGGTGCCGCTGGTCTCCGAGGCCGTGCCGCGCTGGGCCGGCGCCCTCGGCCCCGAGCTGGCAAGACTGATCACCTCGGTCGACGAGCCCGCGCTCAAGGACGACCTGGAGCGCGAGGAGCACAGCATCCGGCTGCGCCGCGAGGCGCTGCGCGGCCACGGCGTCCGCGCCCGCTGGGAACAGCTCGGCGCCCCCGCGAGGCCCTCGCCGCCGGTCTCGGTGCTGCTCGCCACCCGCCGCCCGGAGATGGTGGGCTTCGCACTGGAGCAGCTGGCCAGGCAGCGCGGCGCCGAGTTCGAGGTGATCCTCGCCCTGCACGGCATCCCGGCGACGCATCCCGGCGTGGCCGGGGCGCTGGCCTCCTTCGAGCGGCCGGTCACCGTGTTCGAGGCGAACGAGGAGAGCGTGTTCGGGGCCGTGCTGAACGAGGCCGCGGCCAGGGCGTCGGGATCGTTCCTGCTGAAGATGGACGACGACGACTGGTACGGGCCCGACTTCATCTCCGACCTGCTGCTGGCCCACTCCTACTCGGGGGCCCAGGTGGTGGGCATGGTCCCGGAGTTCGTCTACCTCGCCTCGATCGGGGTGACCGTCCACCGCGAGCAGGTCACCGAGCAGATCACCAACTTCATCGCCGGAGGGACCATCTTCGCCGAACGCTCCGCCTTCGAGGCCGTGGGCGGCTTCCGTCCCCTGCCCGGCACGATCGACGCCCAGTTCCAGCACGCCGTACAGGCCGCGGGCGGGCAGATCTACCGCACCCAGGGCCTGGGCTACATCCTGCGGCGCGGCAACGTCGCCAGCCACACCTGGCGCGAGCCGATCGGCACGTTCCTGCGCCGGAACAAGCGCCAGTGGCGCGGCTTCCGGCCCAGCGCGCTCATGGAACTCCCCCCGGAGGCACCGTGAACGCGCCGCGCACACCGCAGGTCCCGGTCGGGGAGCCCGTTGACGCACCGGACGCGCCGTACGCACCGCCGGTTCCGGCCGTCCATGCCGCCGCGCCGCGGATTCCCGGCAACGACTACGGGGTGCTGCCGGCGCCCGTCCTCGGCGCATGGGAGCCGCGCCTGCCGGTGAGCGTGGTGATCCCCGCCCGGGGAGGGCAGGACAGGCTCGATCTCACCCTGGCCGCGCTCGCCGCGCAGACCTACCCCGCGCACCTCCTTGAGGTGATCGTCGTCGACGACGGCAGCGCGCCCCCGCTCCGGCTCCCCGAGATCGCCCCCGAACGCACCCGGATCGTCCCCGGCGCCCCCGGCCGCCGGGGCATCGCCTGGGCCCTGGAGACCGGCACCGCCGTCGCGGACGGCGAGGTGATCCACCGGATGGACGCCGACATCGTCTCCTACCGGGAGCACGTCGAGGCGCACATGCGCTGGCACCACCTGGCCGGCTACCTGGTGGTGCTGGGGACGCTGCGCTTCACCGCCATGACGGGCACCCCGCCCACCCCCGCCGAGGTCCAGATCGCCGTCGCCAAGGACAAGGCGGACTCCCTCTTCACCGAGGACCCCGAGCACGGGCACGACTGGATCGTCGGGCTCGTCGCCGCGCACCGCGGCTTCCGCGACGCGCCCAGCTCGCTGCTGCACCGCGTCCACGTGGGCGCGTCGGTCTCACTGCCGGCCGCCCTGCTGAAGGAGACCGGAGGGCTGGACACCTCCCTGCGGCTCGGCGAGGACACCGAGCTGGGCTACCGGCTCACCCAGACGGGCGCGGTGTTCGTCCCCGACACCGAGGCGCTGAGCTGGCATCTGGGCACGACGACCGCCATGCGCAGGCCCGCGGACGTCAGGCGGCACAACGACCCGTTCATCGCCGACCGGGTCCCCTACCGGCGCCACCTGCGCACCGACGCGGGCCGGCAGTGGCTGGTCCCCTACGTCGACGTCGTGGTGGACGCCCGAGGCGCCTCCTTCGAGGACGTCAGGGCGAGCGTCGACGGGGCACTGGCCAGCAGCCTGCCCGACGTGCACGTCACCCTGGCCGGGCCGTGGGCGTCGCCTGCGGGCGAGCGCCATGAACCGGTGGGCGGGCCGCTGGACGACCCGTTGCTCGACCTGCGGCTGCTGCGCGGCCAGTACGCCCACGACGGCCGCGTCTCCTTCGTCGAGCGGGTCCCGCCGACCTCGGCTCCCGCACCGTTCCGGCTCGTCTGCCCGGCCGGGTGGGTGCCCGGGGCGGAGTCGCTGGCCATGCTGGTCGAGCGGGCGGAGCAGGACGACGAGGGCCTGCTGCTCGTGGCGCTGGACGAGGACGAGTCAGGCGTTCTGGCCGCCCGCCTGGAGCGGACCTCCGCCGTGGCGAGGGCGAGGCGGGTGGCCCGCGAGGGCGAGTCGCTCGACGACGTGATCGCCGAACTGCACGGCGCGACCTGGCTGGACGCGGAGTCCTGGCGGCTGCGGCCGGCGGCGCACGCCTACCCCTACTGGGCCACGAACCGCAACCGGGAGGCCGTGCGCTGGCGCGCGGCGGCCGAGTCGCGGGCGCGGGAGGCCGAGCGGGCCCAGCGGCAGATCGCCGCGCTCAAGGCCGAGCTCAAGGAGTTGCGCGCGGCGGCCGCCAAGGGCCGCCGCGACACCGTCAGGTGGAAGGAGAAGGCCGAACAGCGCCGCCTGGAGGCCGTCGCCCTGCGCCAGGCCCGGCAACGCTCCCTGCTCGGCCGCGCCGCCCGCGGCCTCCGCAGGCTCACCGAGGGCTCCTGACGGCCTTCACCCACATCCGGTGCCCCAGGCCCTGGACCGGACCCGCGGGGGTCGCGGAGAGGCCCCGAAGGGGCCGTTCCTCAGCCGGGCACGGGGCGGTAGCGGGCACCGACGGCACTCTGCAGCGTCTTCACGACGGTGCCGCGGGACTTGCGCGCCGCCAGCCAGTCGAGGAAGGGGTTCAGGCGCTCGGGAGCCACCGAGTAGAGTCCGCAGCGGTCGCAGACCTGGTGGAACACCAGCGGAACCAGGCCGCCACCGCTCTTCTCCGCGTTGAGTACCTGCTGTTTCATGTGTCGCAGCAGGGTGTCCTCGCGGATGGAGCTTGGCGTGCGGATCTCGTAGCGGTCTGCTGGGCGCGTGGCCTCGCTCGCCGGGCAGCCGGGGCACTTCCACTCCCTGAGCCCGCCGACCGAGCGGGCCGCGTCGTAGCCGCACCGCCTCGCCACCGCCTTGGCGTCGGAGTCGACCGCGCCGAACGGGTAGGCGAGGGTGGCCGGCCGGTACCCCCACGCCACCAGCCTCCTGCGGTCGTCGCAGATCTGCCCCTCCTGCTCGCTCTGGGTGAGCTCGGTGAGGCGGACGTGGGTCAGCGTGTGACCGCCGATCTCGTGGCCCTTCCCGGCTATCGCGGCGAGGTGGCGACGGGTCAGCTTGAGCTCGCCGCCGATGGTGTCGGTGTTGATGTAGAACGTTCCACGCATGCCGCGTTTCTCCAGCATGCGGGCCACGGCCAGGTGCGTGGAGTCACCGTCGTCGAAGGTGAGCGAGACGACGGTCTCCACCTTCTTCGCGGGTTTCGCGGTCTTCGCCTGACCGGCCTGTCCCGGCACCGTCGCGATAGCCAGCGCCACCACCGGCGCCACCATCCGGCGAACGATCTTCACGGTGAACTCTCCTTCCGGGAGGCGCGGGCGCCCCAGGAGGCTGGGAGTCGTGCAGGCGCGGACGATCACGCGAGGACAGCGAAGTCATTCGGTAACGAAGTACATAGGAGATCACTATATAAGCCCATAGGGCTGACTAAATGATCTACCGGCAAACCCCCGGGAAGCCGATGCCGACCCGGCATGGCCCGGCCCTCCTCCGAACGCCTGCCGAGTCCGCCAGCCAGATCATCGGTTCGGAATCGGGCAGACGAGGACCCTGCCGGGGGGCGTCGAGGTCAGCGCCCGTTCTCCGGGGAAGGACGGCTGCGATAGACCTGGGTCTCGATGTCCAGGCTCATCTCGCATTCCGCGCCGAAGTAGAAGTCCTGCGCCTCCTTGAAGACCTCCTCAACACCTCTCTGCGTACGCACAAAGGACAGGAGTCCCCAGGCGTCCGCCCGCCCGATACGGATCTCGTCCGGGCCGAAGGCCGGTCGCGAGCCTCCTGTGTTGCGCACCGTCGTCGAGAAACGGCGGACAGGCTCGAAGCCGAACTGCTCGGCACGCCCCGGCAGGTCGGTCAGGAACGTGCGATCACCGGCGTAGTTGCGGTTGTGCGTCTCGATCATCCGACGGATCACGTCGGGACCACGGAAGCTGTCATCGTTGACATCGACCACGTACAGGAGTCCGCCCGGGCGCAGCACCCGCCGCATCTCAAGCAGGGCCAGGTCCGGACTGCGAAGGTGAACGAACACGAAATTCGCCGTTATCACGTCGTGTGACGAGTCGGCTTCACCCGTGGCGTAAGCGGTCCCCTCGCGGAACGTGATCTCCGGAAAGCTCGACCGGGCCCTGGCGAGCAGTTGAGGTGAGGGCTCCACCCCCCGCACGCGGTACCCGGCGAGCGACTCCTCCCGCGCGACCGCCGCCAGGTATTCCCCGGGCCCGGTGCCGATGTCGAGCAACGAGGCGGGCGCGGGCGGGAACGGCGTCGACGCCAGACGCGACCGCTGCTCGGTGGCCATCAGCCGGCCCTGCGCGGTCAGGCGCGGCATCTCGGCCTCAATGGACAGCGGCTCCAGATAGTGGTTCTCGGCCCCGAGGCGTTCGGCCGCCAGCACGTCGCCGCGCCCGCTCTCCACCAGAAACCGGACGAGTGAAGGGACGGAGATCAGGCTGCCCCCGGGCGCCGGCTCCTTGTCCAGGGCCCGGTTTTTGAAATAGAACTCCTCTACGGCCTCTTCTCCTTCCACCGTCATCACTGTGCGCACATCGTCAGCGGAACCGATGTCGGCGTGCCTGACGAAATTCCGCCTGGTGTACCGGTCGATAAGGTTACGGTGCTGCCCCCTGACGAGGAGGAAAAAGCGGTCCGGTCGCAGCGACTCGCAGATCTGGCGCAGCATCGAGGTACCTATGCGTTCACTGATATGACGCCCTCGATGCTCGGCGAGTTCCACTCGCTTGCCGATCTGAACCGTCAGCCCGTCCACTTTCTGCAGTTCCAGGGTGGACAGTTCGGGCGCCCCCGGCTCATAAAGATAAGCCGATATCACGGCGATGATCTCTCCGTTGAGCATGGCGCCCAGGTGAAGGCCCTCCGGGTCCCTCTCGTGGTTCACCATCTCCTCTCCCCAGCCTTGTTCGGTCGCGAACACCTGCCGCCGGAGCCCGAGAATCCTCTCGCTGTAGTCGTTCCAATTCAGCCAGCACGCTTGAATCTCACCGCTGTTTCCGGTCACCGAACACCTCCGAGTGAATTCGTAGCCGATTCACAGAAATTCCATGGCCTTTTCAAAGCCGATCGGTCACGGCTTGGGGACCGGCCGGCGTGTTCGTCCCTTTCAGTGGGGCCGGACGTCCGGTCCGGGCGAGCACTCACTCAAACCCCCCGTCCCGAACTTCGGGTGGGTGTGGCCTATCCGGGCCGCCGTGCCCCGCCGCGCCTCCAGTCGGTGCTTGACCTCTCAATCCATGATCAGACCATTATGATCATTAACGATCACGACATTACGAACAGCTACTTGTGGCTGACTTGCAACTCAACGATCTGGCACCAAACGCTCTGCCAATCGCCCCGATCTCCCTGGACACGGCGAAAAAACCAGGGGGCATGTACGGATCCGTGTCGCGCCGGGGTTCACGATCTTGGTCGGAGAAAGGGCCGAGACCCACTCGGCACATGTCGTATGAGGGCACGAGGCGTCCAGTCGGTACTGGGGGCGCGCCACCCGCCGACGAACTTCGAGACGGCACGGATCGCGGGCGAGGCGGGAACGGTGACCGGCTGCGGCCCGGCCTCTCCTCCGTCGGATACGCCGTGTTCGCGAACTGGCACGTCTTTGTCGAACCGCCGAGCCGGGAGCCGTTTCCTAGGGCACCCACAGCCGCTTCCAGCTCAGCGCGATGATCTGGGCTCTGCGGATCCAGCCGGCCGGGGCATGTCGTACACCGGCCGGTCTGCGGATCTCGTGTTCCTCAACCGTTTCGTGCGGCGTCCGCCCGGACGGAGACCATGGCACTGCCCCGCCGGGCCCTGACGGTACGTCTCATCTGACCGCTCGAAAAGGAATGGAGCGCTACGGGGTGTCCTCACCCTCGACGCGCATGACGCTCACCACGTCGCGGACGATGTCCAGCTCGCGCAGGCCCTCGATGGTGGCCGAGAGCGCGGCGTCGCTGGCCCGGTGGGTGACCAGCACGAGCTGGGCGTCCGCGCCGTGGCCCTCCTGACGGACGGTCTGGATGGAGACGTCCTGCTTGGCGAACATGTCGGCGACCCTGGCGAGCACGCCGGGCTTGTCGGCGACGTCCAGCGAGACGTGGTAGCGCGTGACGGTCTCGCCCATCGGGTGCACGGTCAGGTCCGCGTAGGTGGACTCCTCCGAGCCCCGGGTGCTCGCCAGCACGTTGCGGGCCACGGCCACGATGTCGCCCAGCACCGCGCTCGCGGTCGGTGCGCCGCCGGCGCCCGCGCCGTAGAACATGAGCTGGCCGGCGGACTGCGCCTCGACGAACACGGCGTTGTACGCCTCGCGGACCCCCGCCAGCGGATGCGTCCTGGGGATCATCGCCGGATGCACCCGTACGCCGAACGACCTGCCGTCCTCCGAGCGGGCACAGATCGCCAGCAGCTTGATGACGTAGCCCATGGCCTTGGCGCTGGCCACGTCCGTCGCCGTGATCTCGGTGATGCCCTCGCGGTGCACGTCGGCGGCCGTCACCCGGCTGTGGAAGGCGATCCCGGCGAGGATCGCGGCCTTGGCCGCGGCGTCGAAGCCCTCCACGTCGGCGGTGGGGTCCGCCTCGGCGTAGCCCAGTGCCTGGGCCTCCCCCAGCGCGTCGGAGAACGAGGCCCCGGTGGAGTCCATCTTGTCGAGGATGTAGTTGGTGGTGCCGTTGACGATGCCGAGCACGCGGTGGACGTGATCCCCGGCGAGCGACTCGCGCAACGGGCGGACCAGCGGGATCGCGCCCGCGACGGCGGCCTCGAAGTAGAGGTCGGCGTTGCCGGCCCTGGCCGCGGCGTGGACCGTCGCGCCGTCCTCGGCGAGCAGCGCCTTGTTGGCCGTGACGACGGACTTGCCGCCGTTCAGTGCGGCCAGGATGAGCGCCCTGGCCGGCTCGATTCCGCCGATCACCTCGATGACGATGTCGATGTCGTCCCGGGTGACCAGGGCCTCGGCGTCGGTGGTGAGCAGGGCGGGGTCCACGTCGGCGTCCCGTCTGCGGCCCAGGCGCCGCACGGCGACCCCGGCGAGCTCCAGCGGTGCCCCGATGCGTGCGGTGAGGTCGTCGGCCTGCTCGCGCAGGAGCCTGACCACCTGGGAGCCGACGACCCCGCAGCCCAGAAGTGCGACTTTCAGCGCCATACGATCACGCCCCCCTCTCGCCCATGCCACGCACGGGTTTCTCGTCCGCTCCTGGTCGTTTCACAGCTGTCCTCTCAGCAGGTCGTCCTCGGTCTCCCTGCGGACGATCACGCGGGACACCCCGTCCTTGACCGCGACCACGGCGGGCTTGGGGAGGTAGTTGTAGTTGTTGGCGAGCGAGCGGCAGTAGGCGCCGGTGCCCGCGACGGCGATCAGATCGCCGGGGGCCAGGTCTCCGGGGAGCCACAGGTCGCGCACGACGATGTCGCCGCTCTCGCAGTGCTTGCCGACCATCCGGGAGAGCATCGGCTCCGCGGCGCTCTCCCGGGAGGCCAGGCGCGCGGTGTACTCGGCCCCGTAGAGGGCGGTGCGGAGGTTGTCGCTCATGCCGCCGTCGACGCTGACGTAGGTGCGCAGCCCCTCGACGTCCTTGATCGTGCCGACCTCGTAGAGCGTCACCCCGGCGAGCCCGGCGATGCCCCTGCCGGGTTCGACGGTGAGCTTGGGCACCGGCAGCCCGGCGGTCCTGGCCACCTTGCTGACGATCTCCCGCAGACTGTCGGCGATCTCCTTGACGTCGAGCGCGATGTCACCGTCGACATAGGGGATGCCGTAGCCGCCGCCGAGGTCGAGCTCGGGCAGCACGACGTCGTGCTCGTCCTTGATCTGCACCAGGAGCTTGGCCAGGCGGCCCGCGGCCACCTCGAAGCCCGCGGTGTCGGTGATCTGGGAACCGATGTGGGAGTGCAGGCCGACGAGTTCCAGCTGGGGCAGGGCGAGGATCCGCCTGGCCGCCTCCGCCGCCGCGCCGGAGCTCAGCGAGAAGCCGAACTTCTGGTCGTCGTGGGCGGTCGCGATGAACTCGTGGGTGTGGGCCTCGACGCCCACGGTGACCCGGATCATCACCCGGGGGCGCCTGCCGTGCTTGTCGGCGAGGAAGCCCAGACGGGCGATCTCCTCGAAGGAGTCGGCCACGATGTGCCCGACACCGGCCTCGACGGCCCTCTCCAGCTCGGCGTACGACTTGTTGTTGCCGTGCATGGTGATCCGCTCGGGCGGGAAGCCGACGCTGAGCGCGACGGCGAGCTCACCGGCGCTGCACACGTCGAGGCCGAGGCCCTCCTGCATGATCCAGCGGGCGACCTCACGGCACAGGAACGCCTTGCCCGCGTAGTGGACCTCGCCCCCGGAGAACGCGCCGGCGTAGTCGCGGCAGCGGGATCGGAAATCCTCCTCGTCCACCACGTAGAGCGGGGTGCCGTGCTCGGCGACCAGGTCCCTGACGTCCACGCCGCCGATCGTGATCGAGCCGTCGGCTCGCTCCGACGTTCGCGGCCAGATGGTCGGGTCAAGCGTGTTCAGGTCGGCGGGTGCGTGCGGAGGGCGCTCCTCGGGCAGCACTTCGGCATGCCGGTCACCGGCGGGATGGGCGAATCGACTCACCCGATCGAGGCTATCGGACCCGGTGATCCCCCTGAGACGATTGCCCACCTATCGAGACGCGATCGCCCTCGAACGCGCGAACTTTTTACGTTATCGACCACTTTGGCGACATATTTTAATGTCGCGTCGCGACAGGATCCTCAGGAGACCCGTTCGGCGGGAGCGCCCCAGGTGTTGCAGGACGCCACCGTGCCGCCCTCCTGGCCGCGCCGCATCCACTCGGCGCTGCTGGCGCCCGAGCCGTGCGACTGCCGGTAGCCCGCCTCCGCGCCGTCCTCGGCGCCGGAATCGTGCCCGGCGAAGCCGCGCAGGTTCTCCAGCCGGCGCGGCGTGGCGATGCGCAGCGTCACCGCCGCCAGGCAGTCCGCCTGGAGTTCGAGCCGCCGCGACCACGCCTCGTCGAAGGCCTCGGAACCTCTCTGGTCGGCGATCCCGCTGACCTCCTGAACGTGATGGGCGTACTCGTGGGCGAGCGTGAACATCATCGGGAAGGCCGGTTCGTCCTCGACCAGCACGTTGACGACGCGGGAGTCGGGACAGTAGATCCCGGCCCAGTCGTAGTCGTCGATCCCGCACGCGGCCGCCTCGGGGACGGCGATCAGCCGCACCTCCTCCGGCGGCGCGTAGTCGATGCCCACCCTCGCCAGGGTGTCCGCCCACATCCGGTCCAGGCATCCGGCGAGGGCCTTCAGCGACGCGCGGGCGTCGGCGTCGAGGTTTCCCGGGAGCGTGCCGCAGCGGGCGTCGATCGGCCCCGTCTCCTCGTACAGGCGGTGCGTCGCCGCGGCCGAGCGGGGCGAGCCCGGCGCGGTTCCGAGGAGTTCGCGCAGGTCGCCTCCCAGATAGGCGAGCCCGCCGAGGATCACCGCGAAGGCGAGCAGCATCGGCAGCACCCGTCGGATCATCCCGGGGCGGCGTGGCTCGTACGCCTCCCAGTCGCGGGGACCGCCCATTCGCCGCTCTCCTGATCCTTTTGATCTTCTTTGAGAGGGTCTATCACAACCTGTCGGGGGCCGTCTCGCCAAGCGCCGCCAGCGCCTCGGCCAGCACGTCCCGTACCGCCCGCGCCAGGCGTACGCGGGCGGTGTGCAGCTCCGACGGCTCCTCGTCACCGGCGGGGAGCGCGGCGGCCCCCTCGAAGGCGTCGTGGTAGGCCAGGGCCAGGTGCTCGGCGTAGGCGGCCCACCCGGGATCCCGGCTCACCCGCCTGCCATGCACCTCGGCCAGCGACCTGAGCACCGCCCTGTCCCTGCGGTCGTCGAGCAGTTCGGGCCTGAAGGCCCCGCCGACGCCCAGCTCCACCGCCCAGCGCTGCACGGCGACCGCCCGTGCGTGCGCGTACCTGACGACGAACCCGGGGTTGGCCCACGTCCTGGGGAGGTCGTCCCACGGGGACGTGCCCGTGACGGGGGGAACGGGCCCGCCGATCTCCGTGACGAGCTCGCCGGGCACGGACACCACGATCTCCAGAAAACCGCCGGCCGGCACCCGGACGGCCGCGATGCCCGGCAGCGCGCGAAGCCGGTCGGCCGTCCGCTCCGGATCCTCTCCCCGGCGCAGCGCGGCCGGGGAGACGTAGATCGCCTCCTCGGCCCACGTCCCCTTGGGGATCGGCGGCAGGCCGAGGACCTCACCGAGCGCGCCTGGCCTCATCTGGTCAGCCTAGACTCCGGACGTACGCGCTCAGATCAGCGCGTGCGGGTCGGCCGGGCCGTAGTCGACGAGCTGGGCCGAGCCGAGCAGCCAGCGGTCGCGGTCACGGAGGCAGACGTAGCCGAAGCGGTCCGCGGAGAAGACCTTGATCCCGTCCGCGCGGCACTGGCGCATCAGCACGTCGGCCCAGTTCTCCGAGACGTCGGCGAAGCCGATGCCGCGCAGCACCGTACGGCGGGCCAGCAGGGTGGCCCCCGCGACGTCGGGGAGGTAGGAGTACTCCGCCGAGGGCTGGCGCAGCACCGTCGCCGCGACGTCGCGCAGGTGGGCGTAGTAGGCCGCCTTGCCGACGATGTCGGCGCTCGCGAACAGGAACGCCCGGCTGAGATCGGTCAGGTAGTGCTCTCCGTACCGGTCACGGGCGTCCATGACCGCCACCAGGTCCCCCTGGCACAGGTCGAGGGCGCGGTTGAGCATGCCGCCCGTGGTGAGGCCGGGGTCGGGGCGGCGTACCGTGACGTGCACCTGGTCGGGCAGCGCGGCGCGGGCCCGCGCGGCGGCGTCCGGGACGTCCGAGAGCAGCACCAGCTGGACGACGCCCTTCTGTGGCGCGACCTGGGCCAGCGTGTGGTCCAGGTCGCCCCGGTCGATCATGATCACCGAGATGTTCAGGGTGGCCCGGCCGCTGGGCAGGCCGATCGCGTCCAGCAGATCGTCGACCTTGTTGGTCATCGTGCCCGAGGCGTACGCCTGGCGGAGCGCCAGGTGGGCCCGGCGCGGGTCGGGCTCGGTGCCGATGGAGGTTCCACAGGCGGCCAGCTCGGCCATCCGCCAGGGCTCGGTGCCCGGCGGGCAGTCGACCGCGACGGGCCAGCGGTAGGAGGTGAGCACGTCCGGATACGACAGGTGCCCGGGGAGCAGTTCCTCCAGCGAGAGCACCCGCTCGAACCGGTCCCCGGCCAGCGGCAGCGGGTTGTGCACGCGCGGCTGGATGGCGAAGGGCAGGATTCCCAGCGAGGGCGCCCGGCGGCCCGGCTCGGGCTCCTGGGCCGCCAGCGCGGCGCCCCAGGCCCCCACGGACTTGGGCAGCGCGGTCACCACGTGCTCGAACAGCCTGGCCGCGGCGACGAATCCGGCGGCCTCGCCCCCGGTGTGCCAGAAGACCGTGCGGATGCCCCGCTCCGCGCACCAGGACAGCAGGGCGCGCAGCCCCTGGCCCGGCCGGCACAGCTCCTGTGCCCACGGCCCCTCGGTCACCGACTCGACCAGCAGCAGGTGCGGGACCTCCGCCGCCAGCACCCGGGCGAAGTCCTTGGGCGTGAAGCCGGTGCTCTGGCGCCACTCGTAGCGCAGCAGTGCCTCGCCGTGCGGTGAGGCG
This sequence comes from Streptosporangium sp. NPDC002607, assembly GCF_053592655.1. Classification (NCBI taxonomy): domain Bacteria; kingdom Bacillati; phylum Actinomycetota; class Actinomycetes; order Streptosporangiales; family Streptosporangiaceae; genus Streptosporangium; species Streptosporangium sp. NPDC002607. Next base: position 14,621 of record NZ_JBSFWD010000017.1, on the reverse strand, counting down.
ATCACAGCGGCGGTCAGGTGCGGGCGGGTGTTCGGCCCGGTCGGGACGCGGAACGGCTTGAGCTTGACCGACCTGCCGCCGACGGTTCTGACGGAGCTGGTGGCCTGGAAGGACGCGCCGGGCACCACCGTCTTGTCGCCGCTCTTGCGCGGCACCGGCTGGCGCTTGGGAGCGGTCGGGCGTTTGGCGGGCTTGGCCGCCCCGCGCAGGCCACGCGCCAGCCGCACCGGGTTGCTCTTGCCCGTCTTGATCGCGTCACCGAGCCTGGACCAGCGGGCCACCTGCACCGAGGAGAGCTTCCACCTGGCCACCTCGGCCTGGTAACGCTGCTCCGCCAGGTCCTTGCGGAGCTTCTCCTCGGCCGCGTTCGCCGCCTCCAGCCGCTCCTCGGTCTCGCTGAGAAGTTCTCGCACCCCACGCAGTTCTTCGGCCACCCGCTCCGCGTCAGCGATCTTGGCCTGTGCCGCGTCAAGCAGACGGGCCAGCTCGGAAGCCCTTTCCGCGTGCGCCACCGCCTCCCGTAACGCCTGCCGTGTGCTTTCGAGTTGGTCGCCCGTCACGCCGTCCTCCGTTTCCTCAGCCGGGCGAAAGGATACCCTTTGCTCAATCGCGACATAGAGGAGTCAGCACGGTGCAGTGGCCGACGTTCAATGTGAGGCCGTACGTCTGCGGCGGCATCGGGCACCTCGACGAGGCGGTCCTGGAGACGCTGCGCGGGGCGGGACCGCGGGTCAGACCCGCCGTCCAGAGCCAGAACGCGGCCCTGTTCAGCTCCTCCCCGCTGCCGCCCTACCGGCGGGACGAGCGCGGCTGGGCCTTCGCCTGGGGGGAGCGCAAGCCCGGCGGGGCGGCACCGTGGAACGCACAATGGATCACCGTGGCCGAGACCTACGAGACGCCCGGCCTGATCGACGACGGCGAGCGGATCACCCTGCACGCCGGCGGCCTCGGCCTCGTGGACGTCTACTACCTGTTCCGCGGCGGGGCGCTCTACTTCTCCTCGCTGCTCGAACCGCTGCTCTCCCTGGCGCGTACCCCGTACGAGATCAACTGGGACGCCTGGGCCTCGATCATCCAGCTCACCTTCCCGTTGCGCGACGACACCCCGTACACGCAGGTGAAGCGGCTGGCCGGGGCGAGCGCGCTGGTCTTCGACCGGGCGTCGGGCCGGATCTCCGTCGAGCGGATGCTGCCCCGGTGGCTGCGCGAGGAACCGTACGAGGCGGGAAGGACCGCCGGGGAGATCCTGGAGATCCTGCACGAGGTCTACAAGGAACTCGACGGGCGCCCGCTGCTCGTACCGGTCAGCGGCGGCTACGACTCGCGGCTGCTCTGCTCGGTGGCGGTGGCCCGCGGCGCCGACGTGGAGTCGTGGACGACCAGCCCCGACGACGGCACCGACACCGACATCGTCTTCGCCAAGGCGATAACCCACGAGCTGGGCGTGCGCCACCGGGTGATCCCTCAGGACGCCGCCGCCTATCCCGACGACGCGCTGGCCGCGGCGCGGCGGCTGGAGTTCCTCACCCCGCACCACGCCTGGTACACCCCTTTCGCCCGCGAGGTGCACCGGGCCGGGCGGACCCTGGTCGACGGGCTGGCCGGGGGGCCGCTGCTGAAGAACTTCATGGTCAGCGGGGCCGCGCTGGAGGCCGCCAACCAGGCCGAGCGCAAGGCCGCGCTGCTCGGCTCGCTGGCGCTGGGCTCCCCCTCCACGCCCTTCCTGTCGGAGCGGGCGCAAGAGTGGATCACCGACAGCGTCGGGCACGCCTTCACCCAGTCGACCTCCATGCTCAACGGCCACCGGGCGGAGCTGCCGCTGTCGGTCCTGCACACCAGGACGGCGCGGGGCATCGCCCGCTCCCCGGTCAACCTGGTCGGCCCCGAGGTCTCGTTCACGGCGCCGTTCATGCACCCCGACTTCTTCGACGCGGCGCTCTCCGTCGGGGTGAACCGCAAGGACCAGGGGCGCTTCTACCGCGAGCTGCTGTACGCGGCCAACCCGCGCGTGGCCGCGCTGCCCTCCACCAACGTGGTCAAGCAGCCACTGGCGCGGGTCCCGCTCCGCTCGGCCGCCGCGCCCGCCAGGGAGTACGGCCACCGGATGCTCACCCTCGTCGCCGACGCCGTGCCCTCGCTGCTCTCCGAGCAGTTGCACACCGTGATCGCCGAGGGCCCCGACGGCCTGACGCGGTTCAACGGCTGGAACGACCGTTTCTGGGTGCGCGGCCTGGTGCTGTTCGGCGCCTGGCTCGGCGACTACCAGGACCGCCTCCCCGACCTCAGCCCGCCCTGGAACTGACCTCCTGACGCCCTCCCCCCGCCGGGCCCTACCACACGGCCCCGCGGAGTTTTCGCGCGCCCCCGGAATCGGGCCCGGCCACCCCTTCGAGAACGCCGGAGCGCGTCCCCGCCGCACCGCGCGCGCCCCGACCGGGTCCGCGGGCATAAGCCGAGGTCACCACGTTGGGGCGTGTCGTGTTTCAGGCAGGAAAACAGTAAGCGACGCGGCGATTACGCGGGCATGGCGCGATGCGCGCCGCGATTCCGTGGGGCGGGGGCGACGTACCACGCCAAGGGGGCTTCGAGGGGTTCACTCGGCTGGTAGTGTTCGGCCCAGAAAGCGCCACAACGGATGGCCCCGAATCACAAATTCGGCCCGTCCGTGGCCATGGAGCTCGTGGGGATGACGGCTCCCGCCGGCGCGGTCACCAAACATCATCAGCCGGAGCATCCGGTGACTTCGTCCTGCCCTTTATCACCGTGAGCGAGAACACGATGAATCCATCCCCCCTCCCCTCCCCCTCCCCGGAGTCCGTCGCCGAGGACTTCGTCTCGGCCGACCCCCAGTGGTACAAGCGCGCGGTCTTCTACGAGGTGCTGGTCCGCGGGTTCAAGGACTCCAACGGCGACGGCACGGGTGATCTGCGCGGCCTCATCGAGAAGCTGGACTACGTCCAGTGGCTCGGCGTCGACTGCCTGTGGCTGCTCCCGCTGTACGAGTCCCCCCTGCGTGACGGCGGTTACGACATCTCCGACTACATGAAGATCCTTCCGGACTTCGGCGATCTCGGAGACTTCGTGGAGCTGATCGAGTCGGCGCACCGGCGGGGCCTGCGCATCATCACCGACCTGGTGATGAACCACACCAGCGACAAGCACCCCTGGTTCCAGGCGTCCCGGCACGACCCCGAGGGCCCGTACGGCGACTTCTACGTCTGGTCGGACAGCCCGACCGGCTACCCCGACGCGCCGATCATCTTCATCGGCGCCGAGGAGTCCAACTGGACCTACGACCCGGTCCGCAAGCAGTACTACTGGCACCGCTTCTTCCACCACCAGCCGGACCTGAACTACGAGAACCCGGCGGTCCAGGAGGCCATGCTGGAGGTCCTGCGCTTCTGGCTGGACCTGGGCATCGACGGCTTCCGCCTCGACGCGGTGCCCTACCTCTTCGAGCGCGAGGGCACCGACTGCTCCGGCCTGCCGGAGACCCACGCCTACCTGAAGAAGGTCCGCGCCGAGGTCGACCGCCTCTACCCCGACCGGGTGCTGCTGGCCGAGGCCAACGGCTGGCCCGAGGACGTGGTCGAGTACTTTGGTGACCCCGCGGTCGGCGGCGACGAGTGCCACATGGCCTTCCACTTCCCGCTCATGCCGCGCATCTTCATGGGCGTGCGGCGGGGCAGCCGCGAGCCGATCTCCGAGATCATGTCGCGGACCCCGAAGCTCCCCGAGAGCGCCCAGTGGGGCATCTTCCTCCGTAACCACGACGAGCTGACGCTTGAGACGGTCACCGAGGAGGAGCGCGACTACATGCACTCCGAGTACGCCAAGGACCCGCGCATGCGGGCCTACCTCGGCATCCGGCGCCGCCTCGCCCCGCTGCTGGAGAACGACCGCGACCAGATCGAGCTGTTCACCGCGCTGCTGCTCTCGCTGCCCGGCTCCCCGGTCATGTACTACGGCGACGAGATCGGCATGGGTGACAACATCTGGCTGGAGGACCGCGACGCGGTCCGCACCCCGATGCAGTGGAGCCCGGACCGCAACGCGGGCTTCTCCACGGCCGATCCCGGACGTCTCTACCTGCCCGCCGTGATGGACCCGATCTACGGCTACCAGGCGGTCAACGTGGAGGCGCAGCAGCGGAACCCCGCCTCGCTGCTCCACTTCACCAGGAACATGCTGGCGATCCGCCGTGAACACCCGGTCTTCGGCACCGGCGTCTACAACGAGCTGTGGTCCAGCAACCCGGCGGTGCTCAGCTTCGTCCGTGAGGACGGGGACGACCTGATGCTCTGCGTCAACAACCTGTCGAAGTATCCGCAGCCGGTCGAGCTCGACCTGCGCCGCTTCGCGGGGATGACCCCCGTCGAGGCCAGGGGCGGGGTGCACTTCCCCGCGGTGGGCGCCCTGCCGTACCTGCTGACCCTGCCGGGTCACGGTTTCTACTGGTTCTCGCTCAAGCCCTGAGGACGGCTTTCGAGATAGCCCCGGGACGCGTGTCCCGGGGCTATCTGGCCGCTACCGGGACCTGGGCGCGGGCCGCGCGGGCCGCCGGGATCAGCGTCACCAGCAGGGCGGAGCCGACCGCGACGAGCACCGCGACGGCGAGCGTCAGGGCCGAGGGCGTACGGCCGATGCCGGCGCCGACGCCGCTGGTGTGGCCCTGCAGGTCGATCAGCCCGCTGACCAGCGAGGCCCCGGCCGCGGTGCCCGCGACCACGCCCAGCACGATCAGCAGGCCGGTCCCGGTGACCAGGGTGGCGGCCACCTGTCTGGGCGTGAGGCCCATGGCCTTGAGCACCGCGAGGTCGAAGGCGTGGTCGCGCAGGCCCAGGGCACCGGCCGTCAGGAGGTTGGCCAGGCCCAGCAGGGCGAGCACGCCGATCAGCGCCACGATCACCAACCGGATGATCGCGAGCCGCTCCGCCGGGTTGACCACCCGGTGCACCTCAAGGGCCTCTCCCGAGGCGGCCAGCAGCCGCGCCCGGACCTCGACCGGGTCCGCGCCCGGCCTGAGCACCAGGCTGTAGAACTGCGGCGGTACCGCGTCCTTGGCCGCGAGGCTGTCGATGCCGAAGGAGAGCACCTCCCCGTCCTGGTCCGGCTCCACCACCCGGCCCACCAGGTGCACGATCAGCGGGGTGCCGCCCACGGTCAGCCGGACCCGATCGCCGATCCGCACCCCCAGCAGGTCGAACAGCCCCTGCCCGGCGACCGCCTCTCCCCTGGCGGCGTACATCCGGCCCTCGACCACCGAGAACGGGTACGGCTCGGCCGAGGTGCCCGCGGCGCGGGTCAGCACGCTCCTGGTCTGCTCGGGCTCCAGGGCGAGCACCTCGGCGCCGGGATAGGCGGCCAGCACCCCGGGGTCGGCCCTGGCGATCCTGAGGGCCTCGTCCGCGGGGAGCTCGTCCGGGCGTACCGTGAGCGCCGCCGCCTGGCCCACCTGCTCGGGGTGACGGAGGAAGTCGTCCAGGGTGGCCCAGCAGCCGAGCCCGATGGTGATCATCATCATCGGGATCGCGACACCGAAGATGCTCAGGAACGCCGGGACCCGCCGGGTGAAGGCGTCACGGGTGCCCAGGACCAGGGCGGGCGGCAGCCGCAGCAGCAGCGCCAGCCGCGCCAGGTGCGACAGGTGCCCCCGGAGCGGCGCCGCGGGGGCCGCGGGGATCGGAGGGGTGCGCCCGCCACGCCAGGCCGGCAGGGCCACCGCCACGCAGACCACCGCGGCGGTGCCGCCGGCGATGGCGAGCAGCGGGCCCGGCGAGAGCGGCAGGATCGGCGCCCCGTCCAGGACGAACGAGGCGGCGACCTGACCGCAGAGGAGCCCGATGACGATGCCGAGCGACCCGAGCGCACCGTGCTCGGCCATCAGCACGCCGAAGACCTGGCCCCGGGTGTAGCCGAGGGACTTGAGGGTGGCGATGTCCCGGGTCTGGGTCAGCACCCGGCCGCCCACCGCGTTGGCGATGGCGAGCGCGGCGGCGACCAGCCCGGTGATGCCGAACAGCGCGAGCAGCAGGCCGAGCAGCCGGTTGTCCAGCTCCATCGAGGCGCGGACCTCGCGCCAGGTGGACATCCGCTGGACCTGCCCCTCCAGGAGGGTGACGGCACCGTGGACGGCGGGCAGCGTGGCCTCGCCGTCGGCCAGGCGCAGCCCGGTGACCGACTCGCTGCGGCCCAGCGCGGGCTCGACCCTGGCCAGGACCGGCGCGAGCGTCCAGGCCAGGCCGGGCGTCCACTCGGGATAGAAGCCCTGGTCGGCGCTGTCCGCCAGGCCGACCACGATGAGCGGGTGGGTGGCGCCGTTGAGCCCGGTCACCAGGAAGGGGCCGCCCACCCTCAGGCCGAGCGCCCTGGCGAAGGAGCGCTCGACGACCACGCCGTCGGTGTCGCCGGGGCGGAGCGGGCGCCCCTCGCGGATCAGCGGGACGGCGACCTTCGGCGGCGTCGCGGACATCTCGCGCAGCGCCACCGGCGACTTCTTCCCGTCCAGGGTGAGCGTGACCGGGGCCGACCGGTAGGGACCGGCCACCTGGACCACGCCGGGGAGCCTCGACAGTGCGGCCACCTCGGGGGCGTCCCTGGTGTGTATCCACACGTGCGCGCCCCTGGACTCGGCGAACAGGCCGCGCCACGGGTTGGTGCCGTCCTCAAGCAGGGTCGCGGAGGTGATCAGCGCCGTGACGATCCCCGCCACGGCCAGCACCGTCAGCAGCGCCTGCCCTCTGCGTGCCCTGAGGTCGGCCCGGATCCATCTGAAGGAGGCTCGGGCGGTGCTCACCGCGACGCCCCCCGGATCCGGGTCCGCACGGCCCACCCGGCGGCGTTCGGGAGCACGGGTCGAAAGGTCCCCGGCGGCAGGGGCATCGGTCAGCCTCTCAGCTCGACGACGTCGCCCGCGCTGCCCCTGGGACGGCGGCGGACCAGGCCGGCGCCGCCGTCGTCGACGATCTGACCGTCCAGCAGGGAGACCACCCGGTCGGCCAGGCTCGCCACCCGGGCGTCGTGGGTGACCATGATGACGGTCTGGCCCTCGCGGTGGACCTCGCCGAGCAGGCGCAGGACGTCGCGGGTGTTGCGGCTGTCGAGATTGCCGGTGGGCTCGTCCGCGAGCAGCAGGCTCGGCTTGTTGGCCAGCGCGCGGGCCAGCGCGACCCGCTGCTGCTCGCCCCCGGCCAGCTGGGCGGGCGCGGCGTCGGCACGCGCGGTCAAGCCGAGCTCGCCGAGCAGGTACTCGCGGCGCAGGCGGGCCTCGCGCGCGCCGACCCCGGCCAGCAGCGCGGGCAGCTCGACGTTGTCGGCCACGGTCATGTTGGCGACGAGATTGAAGAACTGGAAGACGAAGCCGATCTTCCGGCGGCGGAGCAGCGCCCAGGCGCTCTCGTTCAGCGTGTCGGCCCGCTGCCCGTCGAGCCAGATCTCGCCGCTGGTCCTGGCCTCCAGACCACCGATCATGTGGACCAGCGTGGACTTGCCCGACCCCGACGGCCCCATGACCGCCACGAACTCCCCCGCGTTCACCCGCAGGTCGACCCCCCGCACGGCGGGCACCGGCACCCCGCCGTCCTGGTAGATCTTGACAAGATTGACTGTGTCGACCACGGGGGACGTCAACTCAACTCCTCCTGGCAGCGTTCGAGCCACTCAAGGTCGGCCTGGAGGTGCAGCATGGCCCCCTCGACCAGCAGGAGCGCGACACGATTGCCCGGATCGGTCCGCTCCACGAGTTCGTTGAGGTCGCGCATGAGCCCGAGGTAGTGCCGGCGCTGGCGGTTGATCATCGCCATCCTGTCGGCGATGCCGGTCATCGGGGCCAGCACGAGCTTCATGAAGAACTCGTCCCTGACCCTGGGCCCCTCGGTGGGCTCGTCCACCCAGGTGTCGAGGATGTCGCGGCCCGCGGCCGTCAGGTGGTAGACCTTCTTGTTCGGCCGGTTGGACTGCGCGACGTCCACCGCGCGCACCAGACCGTCCTTCTCCAGGCGGCCGAGCGTGACGTAGATCTGCCCGATGTTCGGTGAGGGGTAGGCGCTCCCGAAGATCTGCTCAAGCGCCTGTTTGAGCTCGTAGCCGTGGGCAGGTTCCTTCGCGAGGAGCGCCAGCAGCATCAGCCGCACGCCCCACCTCCTCGGAGAGCTCGTTACGTGAGCGTTACGGGTTTATCCGTTGACGACGATGTTATCGCCATGCATAACATGCATCTACCTAACATGTATGTAATCAGCCGGAAACCGGGAGGCCACGGTGCGTCGACTCATCCCCGTCGTGCTCATCGTGCTTCTCGTCGCCGGCTGCTCGGCGGCCGGAGAGCGGGAGGGCGAACGGTTCGGCGGGACCGGCCCGTTCACCCTGGTGATCGGGCGCCCCGCGACCGCCTACCTGCAGCCGCTGCTCGATCGCTGGAACCAGACCCACCCCGAGGAGCGGGCGACCCTGCTCGAACTCCCCGAGGCGGCCGACGAGCAGCGGGCGCAGATGGTCGCCAACCTCCAGGCCAAAAGCGACCGATACGACGTGATCGGGCTGGACGTGATCTGGACCGCGGAGTTCGCCGACGCCGGCTGGATCCTGCCGCTGGAGCGCTCGATGTTCCCGCTCGACCGGTTCCTGCCACCGGTCGTCGACACGGCGGTCTACCGGGACAAGCTCTGGGCCGTGCCGTACACCAGCAACGCCGGGCTGCTCTACTACCGCAAGGACCTGCTGGCCAAGCAGGGTTTCAAACCGCCGAAGACCTGGGAGGAACTCCGCACGCAGGCACGCACTCTGCACGAGAGGTACGGCATCGGCGGCTACGCCGGCCAGTTCCTGGCCTACGAGGGCCTGACCGTCAACTTCACCGAGGCCGTGCAGTCGGCGGGCGGGCAGATCCTCAGCCAGGACGGCACCAAGGTGACCATGGACGTGGCCAGGGCGAAGGCCGGCCTGAACTTCCTGGTGGACGGGTTCCGGGAGGGCTGGATCCCGCAGGAGTCGCTCTCCTTCAAGGAGGACGAGGCACAGCTCGCCTTCGAGGAGGGCCGGCTGGCCTTCGCCCGCAACTGGCCGCACGCCTACGGACCGGCCACCACCTCGGCGGTCGCCGGCAAGTTCGGGGTGACCCGGCTGCCCGGCCTCGACGGCCCCGGCACCGGCTCGCTCGGCGGCTACAACCTCGCGGTGAGCGCCTTCTCCAAGCGGCAGAAGTCGGCCACCGACTTCATCCGCTACTTCACCGGCCTGGAGAACCAGCGAAAGGTGCTCACCAACGGCTCGTTCCCGCCCGTGTGGGCCGAACTGTACGACGACCCCGCCCTGATCAAGCGTTTCCCCTACCTGCCGGTCCTCAAGCAGAGCATCCTCTCCGCCCGGCCCAGACCGGCGGGTGCCAACTACAACCAGGTGAGCCTGGTGATCGCCAGCGCGGTCTCCAATGCGCTCACCCCACCCTTCGAGGAGGCCGGCGACGACGTTGTCGCCTCCATGAGAGACCAGCTCGACGAGATCATTCGGGCTCGTTGACGCCGGGGTACCCCCTGGCGGGAGCCGTCATCCCCATCTCGGCTGCTTGTACGTCCTCACATCCCCCTGTTCCAAAACCTTGACATCTCAGGAGGTCTGTTCAGCATGCGCAGAACCATTGCAGCGGTGACCACGGCGGGACTCGCCCTGGCACTCGCCGCGTGCGGCGGCGGGTCGGCCACTCCGGCACCGGCCGGGAGCGGTGGCTCGTCCGCGCCCGCCGCCAAGACCCTCGACGGGGTGTCCATCGAGGTCGCCGCCAAGTGGACCGGCCCCGAACAGGCCAACTTCGAGCAAGTGCTCAAGGCGTTCGAGGCGAAGACCGGCGCCAAGGTCATCTATGCCTCCACCGGCGAGGACACCGGCGCCTACCTCGGTCCCCGCATCCAGGGCGGCAACCCGCCGGACGTCGCGATCCTGCCCCAGCCGGGCCTGGTCAAGCAGTACGCGGACCAGAAGGCGCTCAAGCCGCTCACCGCCGGGGTCCTGAAGCAGATCGACGACAACTACACCCCGTACTGGAAGGAGCTCGGCTCCGCGGGCGGCCAGTCCTACGGCGTGCTGGTGAAGGCGGCCCACAAGTCGCTCATCTGGTACCGCGACCAGGCGTTCCAGGACGCGGGGGCGCAGCCTCCGGCCACCTGGGACGATCTGATCAAGACCGCCCAGACGATCGCCGACTCCGGCACCCCGCCGTTCTCCCTCTGCGGCGCCTCCGGCTGGACGCTGACCGACCTGTTCGAGAACGTCTACCTGTCCAGCGCGGGCCCGGAGAACTACACCAAGCTCTCCAACCACGAGATCCCGTGGACCGACCCCAGCGTGACCGGCGCGCTGGAGAAGATCGGGCAGCTCGTCGGCAAGAAGGAGTTCCTGCTCGGCGGCTCCTCCGGCGCCCTGCAGACCGACTTCCCGACCTGCGTGACCCAGGTCTACGGCCAGGACAAGTCCGCCATGGTCATCGAGGCCGACTTCGTGGGCACCACCGCCGAGGAGTCGGGCGCCAAGCTGGGCGAGGAGGCCAAGTACTTCCCGTTCCCGAAGGCCGGTGACACCGAGCCGGTCGTGCTGGGCGGCGACATCGCGGTGGTGATGAAGGACTCCGAGGGCGCGATGGCCCTGCTGGAGTTCCTCGCCTCCGTCGAGGGCGGCGAGATCTGGGCGAAGCTCCCCGGCTACCTCTCCCCCAACCGCAACGTCTCGCCCGACAACTACCCCGCCGAGCTGACCAAGCAGCTCGCCCAGACGATCATCTCCGCCGGCGACGCGGTCCGCTACGACATGTCCGACCTGGCGCCGAGCGCCTTCGGCGGCACGGACGGCAAGGGCCAGTGGAAGCTCCTGCAGGACTTCGTCCGCGACCCCTCGGACGTCAAGGGCATCCAGGCCAAGCTCGAGGCCGAGGCCAAGAAAGCCTGGAAGTAAGGGAGACAGGCCGTGACCGACCGGTTAGACGGCCCGCAGGGCCCGCACGGCGACACCGCCGGCGGGTCCTCCCCCGGACCTGACGACACCCGGCGACCGGCGCCCGACGCCGGCACCGAGGTCCGCACCTCCCCAGCCGCCGCCCCCGCCGGGGGCACCGCGCCGATGGAGGCGAAGAGGGCCACCCGGCTGGGACCGCCGCCGAGCATGGCGATCTGGTTCCTGCTGCCGGGGGCGCTCCTGCTCGGCGTGATGGTGATCTACCCGATCATCTACTCGATCTTCCGCAGCCTCTATGACGCCAACGGCGACGGTTTCGTCGGCGCGGAGAACTACGCCACGATCTTCAGCGACTCCGCCACCCTGGTCACGATCAGGAACAACCTGATCTGGGTGGTGGTGGCCCCGCTCCTGGTCACCGTGATGGGCTTGATCTTCGCGGTGCTCACCGAGCGGATCCGCTGGGCCACGGCTTTCAAACTGATCGTGTTCATGCCGATGGCCGTCTCCCTGATGGCCTCCGGCGTCATCTTCCGCCTGGTGTACGAGCAGGACCCCGACCGGGGCGTGGCCAACGCCGTGATCACCTCGGTGACCGGCCTCTTCGGCTCCGACCAGGGCTATCCCGACGCCCGTCCCAGGGAGAACGACCAGGCACCGGTCATCGCCCAGCAGGGCGCGGTGGTGAGCAGGGGGCCCGCCGCCCCCGGGCAGGCGGTGCTCGTCCCGCTGGTCGGCGTGAAGCCGGACTCCCTCGCCTCGGCCGCACCGGCGAAGGCGGCCCAGCCGGGTCCCGGCGAGCTGGCCGGGACGGTGTGGGTGGACTTCGCCCAGGGCGGCGGCGGAGCGGTCAACCAGGTGGATCCGACGGAGAAGGGGCTGGTCGGGGTGACCGTGGAGGCGGTGCGGGACGGCGCCGTCAAGGCCACCGCCCGCACCGAGGCCGACGGCACCTTCCGCTTCACCGGCCTCGCTCCCGGCGACTACCAGGTGCGGCTGCCGCAGTCGAACTTCCAGGCGGCCTTCAACGGGATCTCCTGGCTGGGACCGACCCTGATCACCCCGGCGATCATCGGGGCGTTCGTCTGGGTGTGGGCCGGGTTCTCCATGGTGCTGATCGCGGCGGGCCTGTCGGCCATCCCGCGCGACGCGCTCGAGGCGGCCCGCATCGACGGCGCCACCGAGTGGCAGGTGTTCCGCAGGATCACCGTCCCGCTGCTCGCCCCGGTGCTGCTCGTCGTGTTCGTCACGATGATCATCAACACGTTGAAGGTCTTCGACCTGGTCTTCGTCATCGCGCCGGGATCGGTGCAGCCGCAGGCCAACGTGATCGCGCTGGAGATGTGGCGCGTCTCCTTCGGCGGCGGAGGCAACCAGGGGCTGGGCAGCGCGCTCTCCATCTTCCTGCTGATCCTCGTGCTGCCCTTCATGATTCTCAACATCCGCCGGTTCAGGAGGGACAACCAGTGACCACCTCCACCCTCGGCGCTCCACCGCGCAGCGCGGCGGGCCGCGTCGTCGACCGGATCGGCGGCGGCCTGGTCCAGGCGGTGCTGGTGCTGATCGGCATCTTCTGGCTGGTCCCGACCCTCGGGCTGTTCGTGGTCTCGCTCCGCGAGGAGACGGCCAACAACTCCACCGGCTGGTGGACCGCCCTTGTCAAACCCGCCGAGTTCACCCTCAAGAGCTACTCCGACCTGCTGGCGAGCGGGTTCACCGCGTCGTTCTGGAACACCGTGTTCATCACGGTGCCCGCGACGCTCCTGGTGATCGGCATCGCGGCCATGGCGGCGTACGCGTTCGCCTGGATGGAGTTCCCCGGCAGGGACGTGCTCTTCCTCGTGGTGGTCGGCCTGCTGGTGGTGCCGATCCAGATCGCGCTGATCCCGATCGCGAAGCTCTACGGCACGGTCGGCATCTTCGGCTCCATCGCGGGCGTGGTCCTCTTCCACGTCGCCTTCGGGCTTCCGTTCGCCATCTTCCTGCTCCGCAACTTCTTCGCGGGCATCCCCCGCTCGCTGCTCGAGGCGGCGCGCATGGACGGTGCCGGCGAGTGGAAGATCTTCTCGACCGTGGTGTTCCCGCTGGCCAAGCCCGCGGTCGCCTCGCTCGGCATCTTCCAGTTCCTCTGGGTCTGGAACGACCTGCTCGTCGCCCTGGTCTTCGCCAACACCGAGAACCAGCCGATGACCAAGGCCCTGCAATCCCAGATGCGGCAATTCGGGACCAACGTGGACATTCTTGCGCCAGGTGCTTTCCTGTCGCTGATCATCCCATTGATCCTCTTTTTCGCCTTCCAGAGGTATTTCGTCCAAGGGATGATGGCCGGCTCGGTGAAGTAGAGCCAGGGGCAGGCCCGGTGCGGCGCGCGCTGATTTCCGGCACACGCCGTACCGGGCCTAAAACATCGATAGGGTCCTGCACATGGCCGCACGTCCCTTGAATGAAGTCGTGGAAGCCGGGTGGGCCAAGGCCCTGGAACCGGCTGCCGAGAAGATCGCCGAGATGGGCGAGTTCCTCCGGAGGGAAGTGGCGGAGGGCAGGCAGTACCTTCCGTCCGGGGCCAACGTGCTCCGCGCCTTCCAGCAGCCCTTTGACCAGGTCAAGGTGCTGATCGTGGGGCAGGATCCGTATCCCACGCCGGGTCACCCCATCGGTCTGAGCTTCTCCGTCGCCGCAGACGTACGCCCGATCCCGGCCAGCCTGCGCAACATCTACAAGGAGCTCACCGAGGATCTCGGGCTGCCGATGCCGAGCAACGGCGACCTGACCCCATGGACCGAGCAGGGCGTGCTGCTGCTCAACCGGGTGCTCACCGTCATGCCGGGCAAGCCCGCCTCGCACCGGGGCAAGGGCTGGGAGGAGGTCACCGAGCAGGCCATCAAGGCCCTCGTCGCACGCGAGCAGCCGATGGTGGCGATCCTGTGGGGGCGCGACGCCCGCAACCTGCGCCCGATGCTCGGCAACATCCCGGCCATCGAGTCGGCCCACCCCAGCCCCCTGTCGGCCCGCAGCGGCTTCTTCGGCTCCCGCCCGTTCAGCAAGACGAACGAGCTTCTCCAGCAGCAGGGCGCGACCCCCGTGGAGTGGAAGCTCCCCTAGCCGCGTCCCGCGGATCTTACGGCGCGGAGCAGCGGGCAAAAGATCCAACGGGCAGGTCCCAGGCCCTGTCCGACCCTCACCAGGCACTAGGATTTCCACCATGAGTGATGAATCGGGCACCGAACGCTATCTGCGTCTGACTGTTGAGCTGACTGTGGAGGTGCAGGACATCGCCTCCCTGCAGGCCGCCGCGTTGAAGGAGATCAACCACCCTGACGCCGACCTGGACGACGACGAGCGCAAGGAGCAGGCCGAACTGGTCTCGGCCGACGAGACCGGCGCCACGGCGCTGCAGTGGCTGATCGAGCCGGACCACGTCCTGGGATTGATCGAGCACGTCGAGCAGATCGAGCCCCGCGAGGCCGTGCTGGGCGTCGAGCCCTCCGACGGCCCCTCGGATGAGGACGAGGACGAGGACGACCACGCGGGCCACGACCACGCCGGTCACAACCACCGGCACTGAGAGCGTCCCCGTAGCCCCGCCGGTGGGGGGGGGTGTGGGGGCGGGGCAACGCCCCCCCCCGCGGGGGGTGGGCGGAGGGGAGAAGGGGGGGGGGGGGGCGGGGGTTGGGAGGAGG
>NZ_JBSFWD010000016.1:0-172775 GCF_053592655.1 Streptosporangium sp. NPDC002607 | reverse complement strand
CCCACCTGTGGGCCCCCCCCCCTCTCCGTCGTGTCCGCGCCGCCCCCCCTCCTCCTGCCGGGCCCCCGTCCGCGGTCTTTTCCGCCGGCTCGTCAGTGCGGTGCGAGCAGGCGGCCGACGCCCGGTCGACCGCGTCCGGGGCCGGATGTTCCTCCACCGCGCCCACGAACGACCTGACGATTCCGCGGAGTGCGCTAAGAATCTAGAATCATCATTGTCGTCAAGCACAACGGCGGCAGCCCCGAGTCGTCAGGATCCCCACGATGCTGAAAGCCGGTCCGTCCCAGGAGGAGATCCGCCAGCACAATCTGGGCACCCTGCTCCGGCATGTTCACCTCGGCGGCCCGGTCTCCCGCACGGTGCTGGCCGATCGGATGGGGCTGAACCGCAGCACGATCATGGCGTTGACCTCGGAGCTCACCTCGGCGGGCCTGGTCCGCGAGGAACTCCCCAAGGAGACCGGCAGGGCGGGCCGGCCGTCGCTGGTGGTCCGGCCGGAGTCCGACCGGGTGTACGTACTGGCGTTTGACGTCGCCGTGGACCGGTTGGTCGCCGCCAGGGTCGGGCTGGGCGGGAAGATCCTGGACCGCAGGGAGGCGGTCCGGGCACGCGCCGGGGCCGACCTCGACGACGTGGTCGAGGTGCTCGCCGGGTTGGCCCGCCGGATACACCGTGAGGCGGCTCCGGACTCGATCTGCGTCGGAGTCGGCGCGGCCTACTGCGGCATGATCCGGCCCGGTGACGGGATGGTGCGTTTCGGGCCGAACATGGGCTGGGTGGACCAGGCCTTCGGTGCCGAACTCGGCCTCAGGCTGGGGCTCGGGCTGCCGGTCTCCGTGGGCAACGAGGCCCACCTGGGCGCGCTGGCCGAGCACGAACGCGGGGTGGGCATCGGCTTCGCGAACCTGGTCTACCTGCACGGGGATGTCGGCGTGGGTGGCGGGATCATCGTCGGCGGCAAGCTGCTGGACGGCGACGGCGGGTACGGCTGCGAGCTCGGGCACATGATAGTGAACCCGTACAACGGGCGACCCTGCGGATGCGGCTCGCGAGGCTGCCTTGAGGCGGAGGTCGGCGAGCAGGCCCTGCTCGACGCCGCCGGCCGGGCCTCCGAACTGGTCGGCCACGACGGCATACGGGCCGTGGTGGACGCCGCCGGCCGCGGCGACCTCGCGGCCCAGAACGCGCTGGACCGGATCGGCGACTGGCTCGGCATCGGGGTGGCGAACCTGATCAACCTCTTCAACCCCGGATTGGTGATCTTCGGCGGGATGCTGCGTGACATCTACCGGGGCTCGGCGGACCAGGTCCATCGCCGGGTGGCGGCCAATGGGCTGGTGATCTCCCGGGAGAAGGTACAGCTCCGCACCTCGGCTCTCGGGAACGATGTCACCCTGATCGGCGCGGCCGAACTCGCCTTCTCCGAAATACTGGCCAGCCCCCTGGAAGTACTCGCCCGTACGACGTCATGACCAGGTGTTTCTCCCTGACCGTCGTACCGATCGAGCCGCTGCCCGCGACGTCCCGGGAACCGGTCGGCCCCATTTTGTAACAGACCCTTAACCACCATATGGCCCATGTCCCGATTAACTTGGCACCCAGCGACCCACCACCGCACCTGAGCACCCGCACGACACCCCACCCGATCCGAGTCGAGGCTCACCCGCCCGGCGGCGCCCCGCCCGCTCCGGCCGCGTTTCGAAGGCATCTCTCACCCCCGACATTCCACACATGTGCGGAAATACCATCGGCACAGCTGGTTGACAACCATACATTCATGGCTAAGACTAACTGAAAGTTTGCAATCAACGGTCGATAGTCGGTTATCCAAGAGCGCTCCCGAAAGAACAGAGCGGGAAGAAGCGCGCGTTTCTGACGCCAATTCGTCCGTGGCTAGAAAGGTCCTTTCAGCATGTCTTCAAGAGACTCGCAGTCCCCCGCGACCTGGAGCGCCAAGAAACGCGTTTTGACGCTTGCGTTGAGCGTCGGACTTCTGGGAAGTCTCAGCATTCCGGCGGCCACCACCACCTTCGCCGAGTCCACCGACATCGCAGCAACCGCCCAGCTGCTGGCGGCGCAGTCAGCGACGCTGCCCAGCGGCCGGACCACCTACCGGACGATCACCGACTACAACGACGAGATGCTCGCGCTGAGCAAGCAGTACCCCGACCTCGTCAAGCACATCACGCTGCCGCACAAGACCCGCCAGGGCCGCGAGGTGTACGGCATCGAGGTGACCCGCGACGTCAACGCCTCCGACGGCAAGCCCGTCCTGTTCATGATGGGAATACACCACGGGAACGAGTGGCCCTCGGGTGAGCACACCCTGGAGTTCGCCTACGACCTGGTGAACAACTCCGGGAAGGACCCGAAGATCAAGCGCCTGCTCGACCAGGCGCGGGTCATCTTCGTCCCGGTCGTCAACGTGGACGGGTTCGTCATCAACCGGCGCACCAGCTGCGGCATCTCGCCGACGTGCGCCAGCAGCGGCGGGGTCGACCTCAACCGCAACTACCCCTTCGGCTGGGGCAGCAACGCGGGTTCCAACGTGACGAACCGCGGCCCGGCGCCGGCCTCCGAGCCCGAGGTGCGGAACATCATGGACCTGACCACGAACAACCAGGTCACCGTCCTGATCACGAACCACACCTCCGGGCACACCCTCCTCCGTCCGCCGCTGGAGAAGCGCGCGGGCGACACCCCCGACGAGGCCGTCTACGCCGCCCTGACCGACGCGATGGCCGCCAAGAACGGCTACGTGGGCATGAAGTCGGGCTTCGACTACGAGACGACCGGCGAGACCCCGGACTGGTCGTACTACGCCACCCGCGGCCTCGGTTTCACGTACGAGATCATGAAGACCCAGTCGACCAACAACACCTACCCCGAGGTGATCGAGGACTACCTCGGCACCGGTCGCTACGAGGGCAAGTCGAACCGTGAGGCGTTCCTGGTGGCCCTGGAGTACGCGGCGGACCCGGCGGGACACTCCGTGATCACGGGCAAGGCGCCGAAGGGCGCGGTTCTGACGATCACGAAGGACTTCGACCTGTGGACCGCGCCGATCCGGCAGACGAGCACTGTCCTCGACCCGCCCCAGGCGGTCCCCACCCACCTGGAGTCCAGCCTGGTCGCCCCGACCAACGGCAAGTTCACCTGGCACGTCAACCCGTCGGTGCGGCCGGTCCCGGCCTACACCGAGAACGGTGTCGTCGCCACCGGCCCGGGCAACTTCCTCCAGGAGAGCTGGACGCTCACCTGTGCCCGTCCGAACGGTGAGGTCCTTGAGACGGTGAAGGTCACCGTCGACAGGGGCGAGCAGGTCGATGTGCGGCTGCAGGAGTGCAAGACCCGCTTCAACGGCAACGGCCCGAAGCACTGAGCGCGCCCCGATAAGCCGGGCGGTCCCCTGTGGGGGCCGCCCGGCGCCGCTTTCGCCCCACACTCTTGAAGTCATGCGGCCAAAACCCGATCACCTTGCCCGCCGGGCGGTGAGAATCATCGCTGAGTCCGTCACTCCGCGGGGAAGGGAAGTTCAAGAATGGGGCACGCCAGAGAGACCGGCCAGCCGCTCGCCGTGCCGGACGCGTCGCGGATCGCCGCGAACCTGCGCGGGCTCTTCGACGACCACCGGCTCTCCCCCTCACAGCGCCGGATCGCGCGCTACCTGCTTGAGCACGCGCAGGAAGCCGTCTTCTTCACCAGTGCCGACATCGCCGAGCGTGTGGGCGTCAGCCAACCGTCGGTCACCCGCTTCGCCGCCGCGCTCGGATTCAGGGGGTTCCCCGAGTTCCGGGACGCGCTCCGCTCATCGGTGTTCGGCGGCGCACGGCCGGCGCTGCCCGCGGAGAACCTCAACGAGATCCAGGAGCTGGTCAACTCCGAGATCCGCGACCTTGAACGACTGCGGGACAGCCTCCGGGATCTGAGTCAGCTCCGGGAGGTGGCGGGTCAACTGGCCAGGTCGCGCCCTCTCCTCGTGATGGGACTTCGGATCTCCGCACCGCTGGCGCACCTGTTCGGCCATCTCGCGGAGAAGGTGCTCCCCGACGTACGGGTGCTGGACATCGCGGGCTCGATCGCGGAGGACCGGCTGAGCCGGGCGGCGGACTCCGGAGCCGAATGGGTGCTCGCCATCGGGTTGCCGCGCTACCCGCGCGAGCTGGAACAGGGGCTCACCTGGGCGCGTCGGGTCGGGCTGAAGATCGCCCTCATCACCGACCAGCCGGTGGGCCGGCTCACCGAGCTCGCGGACGAGGTCCTGCTCGCACCGGTGAGCTCTGATTTCGCCTTCGACTCCCACGCCGGTCCCACGGTTCTGTGCACCGCGCTGCTCCACACCATGCTGGACACCCTGTCCACCGAAGGACAGACCCGGCTGGAGTCCTTCGACGACAGCGCGACGGAACGCCAGATCTTCCTCCCCTACTGAAGACACTGAACGGGGTCGCTCATTCACGTTCAGCGGAGATCGGCGTCGCGCACCTTCATGGCGACCTGGACACGGTTGTCGGCCCCCAGCTTGGCGAAGATCCGGGTGATGTTCGCCTTCACCGTCGCGACGCTCATGTAGAGACGTTCGGCGATCTCGGCGTTCGAGCCGCCCCGGGCCACCTCGATCGCGACCTCGCGCTCGCGTTCGGTGAGCTTGGCCAGCTCCCGCTGCGCCTCCGCGCGCCGCGGTTCGTGCCTACCGGTGGCAGCGGCGATCACCTGGTGTGTGACGCTCGGCGACAGCACCGGCTCCCCTTTCGCCACGGCGCGGACCGCCTCGATCATCTTCGGTGGCGGCGTGTCCTTCAGCAGGAAGCCGTCGGCACCGAGCCGCAGGGCCCGGAGCACCATGTCGTCGGCGTCGAAGGTGGTGAGCACGAGGATCCGGGGCGGGTCCGGCCGGGCCAGCAGCAGCTCGGTGGTGGTCAGCCCGTCCTGGTTGGGCATCCGGATGTCCATCAACACGACATCGGGCCGCAGGTCACGGATCACGCCCATGGCCTGCAGGCCGTCCCCGGCCTCGCCGGCGAGCTCCAGGTCGGGCTCGCCACCGAGAATGAGACGCAGCCCGGTCCGTACCATCGGGTCGTCATCCACGATCACCAGTCGGATCACAGTGTCAAGCCTCCCATGGCAGCCGGACGTCGAGGACGAAGCGCCCGTTCTGGACGGCATGGCTGATGGTGCCACCGGCCATCCGGGTCCGTTCGGCCAGACCGACCAGCCCCAGCCTCCCGCCGGGGCCTGCGGACGTCCCGGCCGGCGCCGGGTTGCTCACCCGAATTCGCAGACCGTCACCCGGCCGCCCGCCGAGCTCGGCCGTCACCCGGCTGCCCGGCGCGTGCTTGCGCGCATTGGTGAGGGCCTCCTGCACGATCCGGTACGCGTGCCGGCCGGTCTGCGTCGGCAGCAGTTCCCGGTTGTCGATGGTGTCGTCCACCTCGACCTGCTGGCCGGCGGCGCGCACCTCGTCGAACAGGGCATCCACGTGGGCCAGGTTCGGCTGCGGGGCCTCCAGGGCGCCGTCGGACCGGAGCGTGCCGAGCACGCCGCGTAGTTCGTTCAGCGACTGGTGTGCGTTCTCCTGGATGGCCAATGCGGTCTCGCGGGTCTCCTCGGCAGTGAGGTCGGTCCGGTACGCCAGGCCGCCGGCGAGCATCGACAACAGGGAGATGCGGTGAGCCAGGACGTCATGCATCTCCTGGGCGATCTTGGCCCGTTCCGCCAGCTTGGCCTGCTCGATCCGCTGCAGCTGTTCGCGCCCCGCGGCCAGTGCCGCCTCTCGCTGTGAGACGGCCAGGTCACGACGCCCGCGCAGGTACAGGCCGAAGACGATCAGCCCGCCGAGGATGACGGTTCCGGTCACCACGGAGACGACGGTCGCCTGGTTGACGCCGTTCCAGCTGGAACGTGCCACCAGGCACAGCCAGGACACGACCGTGACCGGGATGAACTGGCGCCACCGACGATGCGTTCCCAGGGACACGTACGCGACCTGGGCGGGGCCGGTCGCCGTGGTGGAGAAAACGGTCAGCAGAGCGGTCGCCAGCGCGATCGGCCACGGCCGGCGACGCCGCCAGCGGATCAGAACCAGCCCGATCACGCCGAGCCCCACATCGGCCAGCGCCCATGCGAGCCGGTCACGGTCCCGGGAGACGATCACGACCAGGACGACGCCGTAGAACAGCATCGGCAGCACGGCACACAGGTAGCGCAGCGCGATGCCCAGCTGATTCTCCGTACGGTCGTCCACAGCCCACAGCTTATGGAGCAGCGGGCCGATGCCTTAGCGACCTGGGTCGATATCCAGGTGGCCACAGGTCGAGAACCGGGGAGAGGAATCCGGCCCCGCGTCCGGTGGCCCTCGACCTGGGTTCGATGGCCTGTGGCCGCACATCCGATGGACTGGATCCGTGATCGAATTCAGCCACGTCAGCAAGGTCTACAGAGGTGTCAAGGCACTCGACGACGTGTCCTTCGCCGTCGGAGCAGGGAGCATCACCGGCTTTCTCGGGCCCAACGGCGCCGGAAAGTCGACGGCCGTGCGCATCCTGGTCGGGCTCTCCCGCGCCACCTCGGGCTCGGCCACCGTGCTGGGCCGGCCGTACACCGAGCTGGACTGCCCGGGTTCCCAGGTCGGCACGCTGCTCGACGCAGGCGCCCAGCATCCCGGCCGCACCGGGCGGGAGATCCTGACCCTGGGCGCGATGACGCTCGGCCTGCCGAGGTCGCGGGTCGACGAGGTCCTCGACCTGGTCGGGCTGACCGGCCGGGAGAGCCGGCGGACTGCCGGCGGCTACTCGCTCGGCATGAGGCAGCGTCTCGGCATCGGTCACGCGCTCCTCGGCCGGCCCAGGGTGCTCATCCTGGACGAGCCCGCCAACGGTCTCGACCCCCAAGGCATCCAGTGGATGCGTGGGCTGCTCCGTGGCCTCTCCGGCTCGGGTTGCTCCGTGCTGCTCAGCTCGCACCTGCTGCATGAGGTGGAGCAGGTCGCCGACCACATCGTGATGATCGGCCGCGGCCGCGTCCTCGCCCAGGGCACCGTCGGCGAGCTCGGCCAGGGCCGGAGCCTCGAACAGACCTTCCTCGAACTGACCGCGAACGCCGACCGGAGCCCCGAATGACCTCCTCCCAGAAAGACTCGATGAACGGCACCAGGACGGACGACGCCAGGGGTGTCGGCTCGAAGAGCACGGACGTCCATCGGCCCCGGACACCGATTCCGTTCCGCCGGCTGCTGTCGGTCGAGACCCGCAAGCTCTTCGACACCCGCAGCAGCAAGATCATGACCGCGGGCCTGGCCACCCTGGTGATCGCGTCCATCATCGGTCGCGGCGTCGTCTCCGGTCCGGAGCTGCACACCTTGGTCGGCACCGCCGGAATCGGACTCGGGACCTTGCTCCCCGTGCTCGGCATCCTTACGGTGACCGGCGAATGGAGCCACCGCACCGCCCTGACCACCTTCGTGCTCGAACCCCGGCGCCGGCGGGTGCTGGCCGCCAAGTGCCTGCCGCCGTTGATCACGGCCGTGGCCGCCTCCCTGTTCGCGATGCTGGTCGCGGTGCCGGTGACGGCTGTCATCGCCGGTGTTCAGAACGTCCCGGCCGGCTGGGAGGTCGCGCCCCTCGCCCTGCTCGGCTGGACCGGGACGAACGTCCTCGTGGTCGCGATGGGGCTCGCCGTGGGCATGCTGCTGCTGAACGCACCGGCCGCGATCGTGATCTGCCTGTCGACCCCGATCCTGTGGGCCGTGGTCGGCAGGCTCGGCGCCGTCGGCGAGGTCTTGGTCGAGTGGTTCGACCTGAACACCACCGTCACTCCCCTGATGGCCGGCGACATGACCGGTGGCGACGCCGCTCGGCTGGCCGTGTCGACGATCTTCTGGATCGTCATCCCGATGACGGCCGGCGCGGTGCGCGTGATCCACAGGGAGGTGAACTGACCCAGCGCTGGGTGATCAGCCTGGCTCCGGCCCGGCTCTCCTTCGCCCACCCACCGGCTTCCGAGGTCGGCGGACCCGGACGCTCGTGCACCATGTTCAACCGTCGATACCCGCACCTCGACACGCGTGCCTACAGCGTGGCCGCGATTCGCTCGACGCCCGGCCCGGACAGGCCCGCGAGTCCGGCGGCTCGTCCGGTCGCCAGCAGGAGCAGGTCGGCCGCCGGCCCTCGAACCTCGTCCGGCCCCTCGCCCGCCGACCAGTCCAGGTCGGTGGCGACCGGCCGCGTGCCGCGGAAGCGCTTGCGGGCGCCGTAGAAGAAACTGCGCCAGACGTGATCGAGCGCCGCGACCGTCCGCTCCGCGGGCATCTCCCGCGCCCGCCCGAGCGGTCGCGCGATGTCCTGCCCGTGCACCAGCGCGTCGGTGAGCGGGTCCAACGGGGCGGAACCCGGCGCGCGACGAGGCGAGCCCGCCGTCTCGCGGAACTGCGCGATGAGCTCCGCGGGCCCGAACCGGGCCGCCCGTTCCCGTGCCAGGTCGGCCTCCATCCGCTCCCAGTCGCCGCGTGCCCGGATCATGCCCTTGATCGTGCCGAGGAGCGTGGTGCGCGTGGACAGCGTCAGGTGCGCGGCCACGTCGTGCACGGTCCAGCCGGAGCAGAGGGAGGCCGCCTTCCACTCGTGATCGTCGAGGTCATCGAGGAAGTCGGCGAGGCTGAGCCGTTCGGCCTTCACCCAGGCGAGGATCTCGTCACGGTCCATGTCCAACTCTCCTTGTTCTCCAACCGTCAGGTGTCGGCCGGACCTGCCGTCGTGACCGCGCTCAGCCTGCCCCGCAGGTGGGCACGTTCGGGTTCGGTGCCGGCCAGGTCGAGCGCCTCCCGGTAGGCCGCCGCGGCCTCTGGGAACCGGCCGAGCCGGCACAGCAGATCCGCCCGGGCCGCCGGGTAGGGGTGGTAACCGCGCAGTCGCGGCTCGGCTGCCAACTCGTCGAGCAGCGCCAGGCCCGTCTCCGGCCCGTCGCGCATCGCCACCGCCGCGGCCCGGTTCAGCGCGACGACCGGGGACGGCGCGAGAGCGAGCAGCACGTCGTAGAGCGCCACGATCTGCGGCCAGTCGGTGGTCGCGACGTCCGCGGCCTCGTCGTGCAGAGCGGCGATCGCGGCCTGAACCCCGTACAGGCCGGGTGGACCACCGGTCAGCGCGACGAGTACCAGGCCGCGGCCCTCCTCGATCATCACGCGGTCCCAGCGGCCGCGGTCCTGGTCATCGAGCAGCACGAGCTCGCCGCCCGGACCGCTCCGGGCATCGCGTCGCGCATGGACCAGCAGCATCAGCCCGAGCAGTCCGGCGACCTCCCGCTCGGCGGGTAGCAACCGGTGCAGGATCCGCGCCAGCCTGATGGCCTCCTCGGCGAGGTCGAGCCGCTGCAGATCCGAGCCCGAGCTGGCCGCGTACCCCTCGGTGAAGATCGAATAGATGACCTGGAGCACCCCCGGCAGGCGCTCCGGCAATTCGTCGGCGCCGGGCACCCGGAACGGGATGCGGGCCTCGCGGATCTTCTTCTTCGCCCGCACGATCCGCTGGGCCATCGTCGCGGGCGGGACGAGAAAGGCCCGTGCGACCTCGGACGTCGTCAGGTCGGCCAGGCAGCGCAGGGTCAGGGCCACGCGATCGTCGGCGGGAAGGGCCGGGTGGGCACAGGTGAAGAACAGTTGCAGCCGCTCGTCAGGAAGATCGCTGTTCGCGTCCGCGGATGGGGCGGGGTCCGCCCGATCCGCCTCCACCTGCAGGATGGCGAGCCGGGCGGCGTAGGCCTGGTCCCGCCGCAGCCGGTCGACGGCCCGGCGCCGGGCCGTCGTCAGCAGCCAGGCCCCGGGCCTGGCCGGAACGCCCTCGACCGGCCAGTGCACCAGCGCCGCCTCGACGGCCTCGGAGGCGACCTCCTCGGCGAGATCGAGATCACCGAAGCGGCGGACCAGGGAGGCGAGTAGCCGGCCGTGTTCCTCACGGAACATCGACTCCACGGACGATCTGGCACCGGCGGCCCGCTCGTCCATCGGGGTCAGACCTCGAACTCGGCGACCGGCCGCACCACGACCGATCCGCCGTCGCGCGATCCGGGGCAGCGGGCGGCCCAGTCGAGCGCGACGTCGAGGTTCGGTACGTCGATGATGTCGTAGCCGCCGAGGATCTCGCGGGTCTCGGCGAACGGCCCGTCCGTGGTCACGGTCCGCTCACCTGCCGGGCCGACCCGGACCGTCGTGGCGGTGGTCAGATCCTTCAGCGCGTGCCCGGTGACCCAGATTCCCGCCTCTTTCAGCGCCTTGTCATAGCGCGCCCACTCCTCGAAGTCGCACTGGTCGGCCCCGTCGGTCGTCGCGGCACCGTAGATCAGCAACATGTACTTCATGACCCGACTCTCTCTATGTCCTCGCGCGGCGGGTTGCCGTACAACATGACGACGAATGGGACACGGTCAGATCGACACATCTCCCGAAGTTTTCCGGCACCTTCCGCCCCGGCTCTCCAGGGCAGCGCCGCCTCCGTTCGCAGAACTCCTCTCACCACCGGGATGTTCCGAGAGACACCCCTGACCTAGGCAAACGATCTACCTGGCGACTCGGCGCGCGAACCCGAACCGTCCGTCAACGACAGGACAACGCAGAGTTACGAATCCAGGATGGCGGCAGGCCGCGGACGGCGTATTGCAGTTAGCGGGTATGCCGGGACTGCCGTTGGCACGGGGCCCGAATGGGTGCTGCCAGCGCAGACAACGGACGGCGGGCGCGGCATCGTAGGAAGCGAAAGCAGCTCACTGGACCGGAACGCCGGCGATGACCGTCAAGCCGGAGCCGGTGTCCTTCGAAAACTCCTGCGATCGTCAAGGATCGAGGTAACGGTCATGTGTCAGCACAAGCCTCCGTGCCCGCCCGCGAACGCCCCTGATCACGACGCGGCCCGCCTCGTGTCGTTCCATCCCGAACAGGGATGGGGGCTGCTCTGCAACGGTGTGGTGCTGTTCGACGACACCGGCGAGCTTCTGCCCGACGGGCGCAGCATCCCCGCTCACCGGGATTCCTATGCGCAGGCGGCCTGAACTCGCGTGCCGCCGGTGTCCCGCGGCACCCGGCTGGTCGGCCTCCCCGGCCCGGCCGGGGAACGGCCGTCCGGGGGGATGGCACCGGCTATGGCGGCTCCTTCGTGGACTCGGCGAGCCCGTGGCCCGAGCCGTCCGCACGGCGCGCATCCGGCGGGCCTCATGGACGCTGTCGCCCGACGTCTCGTCAACGCCCATGGCGCGGCATCTCGTCCGCGCCCAGCTCACCGACTGGGGATACGACGGGGAGAGCGACATCGCCGAACTGCTCGTCAGCGAGCTGGTCACCAATGCCCTGCTCCACGGACGGGGGGTACCGGTCATCACCCTTTCCTTCCGGGAAGGCACGCTGCGCTGCGAGGTCGAGGACGAGAATCCGGCCCTGCTCCAGGTGCGCGAGGAACCCGACAACGACGAGGACGGCCGCGGCCTGCTCCTCGTCGACATGCTGTCCCGTTCCTGGGGCACCGACCGCACGCGCACGGGAAGGCCCGGAAAGGCCGTCTGGTTCGAGTTGCCCGCCCACCCGGCGTGCCCGGCTTCTTGACCGGCCATCCGCGATGATGATCGACGGCTCGGGGACCACGGTGAGGGTCCCCCGGCTACCCGCCCTACGCCGGACGGCGCCGTACCCGAGGATACGATTCGCTGAGGCCAGGAGCGAAGCTCCCGCCGGGCGGTACAAGCTGGACGACAGTGATGCGGGCTGGGGTGTCGTCGGCGGGAAGGGGCCGGCGCTCGTCCTGTCGTTGAGTGACGGCCGACGGTTCGTCTACTCCACGCGCGAAGCGGAGACGGCGGCCGCGCTGGTCAACGGATGGCTGAGCAGGCAGCGACATTCGCCAGGGTCGCTCTGCACACCGGAGCCTCCGAAGAGGAAGCACTCGTCGCAGCCCGGAAGACGTTGCTCGCCATGCGAGCCTGAGTGGCAGCCTCCCGCCCCGATACCTCGCACTGCGGCATGGCCGCAGCCGACGACGTCCTCCCCACATGACGAGTTCCAGAGTTCAACTGGCAGCTATCCACCGGTCAGATCCGCGGCAATCTTCGTCGGGCACGCTCGAACACGTGACTCACATCCTGAAAGCCGCACTGTCGGTTGGCACAGTTGCCGCCGCCCTGCTCGCCGCCTCCCCCGCGGCGGCCTTTCCCGCCGTTGAGCATCGGGGCGACCCCGCAGTCGTGACGACGGACAACGAGACGCCTGCCCTTTATGACGACGAAGAGGGAGGCAACGCCTCCGGTGACGACCCCGCGATCTGGGTCCACCCGAAGGACTCCCACAAGTCGATCGTGATCGTGACCGCCAAGGAGGGGGGCCTGCGCGTCTACGACATGAAATCCCGGGAGCTCCAGTCACTGGCCGCGACCGAGGCCCCGCGGGCCGACACGGCCAAAGGCCGGTACAACAACGTCGACATCGCCTACGACATCACACTCGCCGGCCGCGTGGTCGATGTCGCGGTCGTCTCGGACCGCTACAACGACCAGCTCCGGTTCTTCGTCATCGACCCGGCCGGCGCCGCGGCGCGTACGCCGCTGACCGAGGTCACCGCGGCTGATCAGCGGTTCCTGTTCAACCCTGACCGTGAAGCCGTCGACGAGGAGCACACGGCGTACGGACTCGCCGTCTGGCAGCCGAAGCGCGGTGAGACGTATGCCGTCGTCACCCAGGAAGGTGCCACGACCCTCGCGACCGCGCGCATCGTCGAGATCGACGGCAAGCTCGGCTACACGAACGTCAGGAAACTGACGATGCCGAGCACCTTCAAGCTGCCGGACGGTTCGACCTGGTCCCCGTGTGCGGAGCCGGGCGTACTGCCGCAGTTCGAGGGTGTCGCGGTGGACCAGAAGTCGGGCGTTCTCTATGCCGCGCAGGAGGATGTCGGCCTGTGGCGGCTGCGGCTGCCGCTCGGCTCGGGCGGGCAGCCGACGCTCATCGACAAGGTCACCGACTTCGGCATCCACGACGCCTACGACAAGGAGTCCGAAGAGTGCCGGCCGATCGACCCGAAGGCCAAGGGGTTCGGCGGCAACCGGCTCACGGCTGACGCCGAGGGCGTCGACATCTACTACGGCCCGGGCTCGACCGGATACGTCATCGTGTCGAGCCAGGGAGACGACACGTTCGCGGTCTACGACCGGCAGGGCAAGAACGCTCCGCTGGGCAGCTTCCGGGTCAAGGGCGCCAAGGGAGCCGACGACGTCAACGGCTCCGACGGGCTTGCCGTGACGAACCGTCCCGTCGGTGACTACCGCCAAGGCCTGCTGGTCACGCACGACGAGCCCGAGACCGGGCCCGACGTCGACGACGAACGCGACGCCACGAACTTCTCCTATGTCTCGTGGGGTGAGAT
The DNA here is from genome assembly GCF_053592655.1 of Streptosporangium sp. NPDC002607. Classification (NCBI taxonomy): domain Bacteria; kingdom Bacillati; phylum Actinomycetota; class Actinomycetes; order Streptosporangiales; family Streptosporangiaceae; genus Streptosporangium; species Streptosporangium sp. NPDC002607. The sequence goes on along the minus strand of NZ_JBSFWD010000016.1, from coordinate 159,378 downwards.
CGCCAACGCTCTGTCGCTCAAGGTGACCACGAAGGCCGGAAACGACCCGCGGTTCCGCTGAGGCGGACTGCCGCAGACCGATCGCGCGAATCAGGGACGCTCTCGGCTGACAAAGATCTCAATCGAAACGCCTCGGGGCATGGTCCCCGAGGCGTTTCCGTTTTCCGCTCGGTCGATCCCCGGTAGCCCCCGGAATCTCTGCAGCACCTCAACGCAACCGTTCGGCCCGCGCACTCGAAGACAAGGTCAGGAAGAACCCGACTCGGCTCGCAACACGCCAAGTTCCCCGTTCATAGCGTCGAGAAAGGCTGCCACGGTGCGCAACTCCTCCGGGCTGAAACGCCGCAGGGCGTTGTCCGTGCCACGGCCGAGCGGACCGAAGAAGGCCGCGGCGAATTCCTTCGCCGCGTCGAGGTAGTGCAGGTGGACCACGCGCCGGTCGTGCACGTCGCGAACCCGGCGGATGTGCCCGGCCCGCTCCAGCCGGTCGAGGCACGCGGTGACGGCACCCGACGTGAGGTTCAACTCCTCCCGCAGCCGACCTGGAGTGATCGGCGACGGAGCGTCAAAGATCTTCATGAGGGCCTGGACATCTGTGGTGTGCAGCCCCTGCTCGTGGGCGAACTCATGGGCGATGCGGTTGAACTCGGCGGTCATCCGGCGCAGTCGTACCGCGAAGGACTGCAGGTCGATGCCTACCTCGCTATCGCCGTTCATGCCGTCATGCTACATTAACTCAACAATTAAGTATCTCAATAATAGAGTTATATGACATCGCGGAAAGGTGATCTCATGGCGCGGCAACCGATCCGCTGGCTTGTTCCGGCACTGCTGGTGCTGGTCTGGCTGGCCGTCGGCGGAGGGCTGGGGCCGTTCGCCGGCAAGCTCACCGAGGTGTCCACCAACGACCAGGCCGCGTTCCTGCCACAGAGTGCGGAGTCGACGCGCGTACTGGAAGTGCAGGAGAGGTTCCGCCAGGGTGAGACGCAGCCACTCATCGTGGTGTGGACCGCGGACGGGAAGGACATCGCTCCCGAGCAGAGCGCCGCGGCGACCCGGACGCTCGCCTCGCTGCGCGGCACGGCGGGCGTCGTCGGGACGCCCACGCCCGCCATCGGATCGGACGACGGCCAGGCGCTGCGGGGCGTGGTCCAGCTCAGCCCCGACCTCGAGGGCTCGCTCGGGGAGACCCTGGACCGGATCGGCTCGGCGGTGGCGGTCGACGGCCTTCGGGCTCAGCTCGCGGGACCGGCGGCCACCCGGGCCGACCTGTCCGGCGCTTTCGCCGGGATCGACGGCCTGCTTCTCGGGGTGGCGCTGATCACCGTGTTGATCATTCTGCTGGCGGTGTACCGAAGCCTGCTGTTGCCGCTCGTCATCATCACCGGCGCGGTCTTCGCACTGGGCCTGGCATGCGCCGTGGTGTACCTCCTGGCCGACCGCGGCATCGTCCGGGTCGACGGCCAGGTGCAGGGCATCCTGTTCATCCTGGTCATCGGCGCGGCCACCGACTACGCGTTGCTGCTGACCGCCCGCTTCCAGGAGGAACTGGCCACGACCGGCGACCGCTTCGCCGCAGGCCGCGTCGCGCTGCGGCGCTCGTTCGAGCCGATCGTCGCCAGTGCCGCCACGGTGGCCCTGGCTCTGCTCGCGCTGCTGCTCAGCAACCTGACCAACAACCGCGCACTCGGCCCGGTGGGCGCCATCGGCATCGTGTGCGCCGCCCTCAGCGCGCTCACCTTCCTGCCCGCGGCTCTCGTCCTGCTGGGTCGCGCCGCCCTGTGGCCGGCGAAGCCGCGTCCGGCAGGCGCCGAGGCCCGCGGGATCTGGGGCCGGGTGGCCACCCTGGTCGACCGCCATCCGCGCCGCCTCTGGATCGCCACCATCCTGCCTCTCATCGGCCTCGCCCTCTTCGCGCCGCAACTGAACGCCAGAGGTGTGCCGCTGGACGAGACCTTCGTGAACGACGCGCCGTCGGTGGCGGCACAGGCGACGCTGAGCGAGCACTTCCCCGGAGGCTCGGGGCAGCCCGCGGTCATCGTCGTCCCCGCCGGGCGTGCCGCGGCCGTGGAGAAGACGGCCCATGGCGTCGAGGGCGTGTCCGACACCGCGGCGGTGACCCGGAGCGGACGACCGGGCGACACCCCCAAGATCGTCGATGGACTCGTGCTGGTGGAGGCGACGTTGAACGACGCGCCGGACGGCGACGCCGCCCAGGACACGGTCAAGCGCCTGCGTGCCGCGCTCGCCGCCGAGAACGGTGTCATGATCGGCGGGTACAGCGCCCAGCGATACGACACGACGGAGACCGCGAAGAACGACACGCTGCTCATCGTCCCGGTCGTCCTGGTGATCATCCTGCTCATCCTGATCGTCCTGCTGCGCTCGCTGGTGACGCCTGTACTCCTGGTGGTCACCGTGGCGCTGAACTTCCTGGCCACCCTCGGCGTCTCCGCGCTGGTCTTCACGCATGTGTTCGGATTCACCGGCAGTGACGCGTCCGTACCGCTGTACGGCTTCGTCTTCCTGGTCGCGCTGGGGGTGGACTACAACATCTTCCTCATGTCCAGGGTGCGCGAGGAAACCGCGCACCACGGGGCGCGAGAGGGTGTGCTGCGCGGGCTGGTCACCACCGGCGGGGTGATCACCTCGGCGGGCGTCGTGCTCGCCGCCACCTTCGCCGCGCTGGTGGTGATCCCCCTGGCCTTCCTCGTCCAGACAGCCTTCATCGTCGCCTTCGGCGTCCTGCTCGACACCCTGGTGGTGCGGTCCCTGCTGGTCCCGGCGCTGGTACGGGATCTGGACACGCGGGCTTGGTGGCCCAGCCGCCTGGGCCGTGCCGGGGTAGGGCAGACCTCCCGGGAACTGACCGGGGCGTCAAGGTGATACCCGGCGGGCGCCTGCCCCCGGCACAGCCCTCAGAAGGGCTGTGCCGGGGGCGGGGTGGTCGGCCGGTGGTGACGTGCGAGCCACCGGCCCGGTGCCGTGGCGGCCGGTCAGCTCCGGTCGATGTACCAGTTGCCGCAGAAGCTGCCGAGTATCGCGGTGCGCGCGCAGGCCCGAACCGCGTAGTGCCGCTGCTGGCTGGTGTTCCAGTTCATGACAAGGCTGCTTTCGGAGCTGGAGAACGGACCGCATTGCTTCCAGCCGCCGTTCGCGTTCACCTGCTCGGTGGTGGGGTACATGGGCAGGCTGCTGGGCATCCCGTTCAGGCTACGGTCGACCCACACCTGCTCGCCCGAGTAGCGAGGTGAGAGCCGGGCGTAGCTGTAGTTGAAGGCGCCGCCGTTCCACAACTGGAGGGTGCGGTCGCCCAGATTGGGGCTGGAACCGTTGACGACCTGGTAGTAGTCGGGAATCCCGGACTGATCGCACTCGGATGGGGTGGCGCTCGCGGCGGAGATCGGACCGGCGACCGTGAACGCCGCTCCGATGACCACGGCAAGAAGAGCCCTCCTGAACCGCTCCGAGGTCGTCGCGTTCGTGCTTGTCATGGCTGTCCTTTCATAGGCGGATCTACGTGACGGCCGGTCCGGTACCGGGCCCGGCAGGGGAACGTGAAGGGGGCGTACCGGCGACTCAGTTGGGATCGACCCAGAAGGCATCCCGGTCCAGCAGTCGCTGGTAGCGGACGAGTGCTCCGAACTTCCCTCCCGCACCCTCGTTCTCCGCCTCGGGGACCATGGCCCGGCTGAAGGCGCCGCCGCTCGTCCAGGCGCCCTCCCAGGTACGTGCCATGGGGTATTCGTCGCATGTCTGCCCTGAGGGACGGGGCAGCGAGTCGGGGCATGCCGTGTCCCGGTTCTTCTTGGCCTTGGCCGCGTCGGCCAGCCGGTGTAGGGGCGCGGTGCCGGGTGCCCCGGGAAGCCCACCGGCCTGCGCCGTCCTGATGTGAGCGCTGACCGCCGGATAGTCGGCCAGTCCGTTGAGCGTGGGGGCGAAACTCGGTATGACGCAGCCGGCGCCGCTGAGAATCCTGTCGCAGCGAATGTCCGGCGAGGGGTAGGGGCCCTGGGTGGGCGGGAAATAATTGATCACTTCCGTGTCCCCACCCGGATGCGTCAGCTGCAGCTCATAGGTGGTGTGAACGGTGCGTTGGCCACCTTGGGGCACGTTCACCAGATGGGGTACGGGTGGGGTCAGAGACTGGGTGGAACTGTCGGGCAGTGTGATCGCAGGGCCGAAGTCGCCCGCCGTACAGCCGACGGAACAACTGGCCACCAGGCGGAAGCTGATCGCGTCATCCGGGACCAGTTCCCCCTCGGAGAAGAAGCGGACGATCGCGAAGACATCGGTGAGTTCCAGGCTGTCGTAGAACATGCCGATGAAATGGATGTAGTTCACGGTGGTGCGGCCGAGCAGAAGCCCTGTGGTGGTGTCGTAGACGCTGACGGTCGCGTAGTTGATCAGGCAGGCGGCGAATCGCCTGGTCTTCCACGCGCTCTTCGACTGATCGTCAGGGGGGTCGATGCACCAGCCGGGCAGGGGTGGTGGGTCGGCGGCGGCGCTCGTCGAACTCAGGACCGATCTGCCGGGCCGTTGCGCCACCGGCGCGACACACAGCACCTTCCTCTTGCCTTGACGGGCGAGTGACGGGAATCGATCACGGATGTGATCGCAGCCGGTCTGCGTCATCACTGTGGTGGTGGCGTGCGCGCCGACACTCTGCGCCGAGACCGTCATCGACGCGCACAGCAATAGAACCGACACTGTCAGAAATGTGATTGCTCTCATGCGAATAGTGCTCATGGCTTCCCGTAGGGCTGTAGGGCCAAGAAGAGGGATGGCGGAAACGAACCCCGGCCCGGTCCGGAAGTAAGGCAGCGGAAACAGCTCTTCGGCGTGGCCGGAACTCCGGGGAGAGAGCCCAACGCCGTTCCGCGACATCAAGGCGGCCGGGCTTGGCGAACCCGTCCGCGGAACTCGGCGGCCGGAGCGGGCCGGGCCACCCGCTCCGGCCGATCACCGGACGTTTGCGATCAGCAGCTCACCGTGCGCTCGTACTGGCCGTAGTGCCCGGCTGTCAGGCGTGGCCGCCCGGCCCGATGGACCTGGAGCCGCCTCGTTGGGGTTGTCGATCACGACGTTCTCGTGACATGTCGTCCTGCCGTAGCCCACGTCGCCGCGCCGAGGGGCCGTATCCGACGGTCACCCCGCACGCCTCGCCGCCGGCCGATCGCCATGCCGATCGCGACGACCACGCCCGTCATGCGATCGTCGGCGCTGCCCCCGCGGCGAGCGCCGTCTTCGCGTGCGGAACGTCAACTTTCCTCCAGTGGTAGGACCGGTGAGGTCCCTCCAGCGAACCAACCGCGGCGGTCCGGCGGCAGGCGCTCGACCGGCGGTTAACCGGCGGTTAGGCTGCGAACGCCACGAACGTGATCGAATACCGTGGACCGGCGGGAAGGGGATCGATGTTCGGCAGCGTGCTGCGTGACTTCCGGATTCGGGCACTGCTCACGCAGGAGGAGCTGGCCGCCCTGTCCGGCATCAGCGAGCGACAGATCCGCGCGATCGAGTCCGGCCGCGTCGCGGTGCCCCGGTCCAGCACCGTCCGGGTGCTCGCCGACACGCTGAAGCTGTCCCCGGCGGACCGGGCCGCCTTCCAGCTCGCCGCGCAGCCGGACGCCGGACACCCACCGGCGCCCGCGCAGTTACCCGCCGACGTCGACGGATTCACCGGTCGCGCCGAGGCGCTGCGCGCGCTCGACGCGGCCACAGCCGCGGTGGTCACCATCTCCGGGCCCGCCGGAGTGGGCAAGACCTCACTCGCCGTGCACTGGTCTCACCTGGTCGCGCCGAGCTTCCCGGACGGCCGGCTGTACGTGGACCTGCGCGGCTTTTCCCAGCACACCACGGTCGATCCGGCCGAGGTGGTCCGCGGATTTCTGGACGCCCTCGGGGTGCCGCCCGACCGCGTCCCGACCGGCTTCGCGGCGCAGGTGGCGCTCTACCGCAGCCGGTCCGCCGACCGCCACCTGCTGGTCGTGCTCGACAACGCCCGCGACGCCGACCAGGTCCGGCCGCTGCTGCCGGCCGGCCCGGCCGCCCGCACGGTCGTCACCAGCCGCCGGCAGCTCACCGCCCTGATCGCCGAGACCGGTGCCGCCGCGCTGACGCTGGACATCCCGGACATCGAGGAGGCGGTCGAGTTGCTCAGCCACCGGCTCGGCATCGGCGCCCCGCAGAAGACCGACTCGAACACCCGGTCACCCGCAGCCGAGGCCGGGCCGCACCGTTCCCGGTCCGCGGCGGACACCGGTCGGCGCCCGGGGCCTGAGGTCGCGGACGGTTACGCCGTGGCCGCGATCGCGGCCGCGTGCGGACGGCTCCCGTTGGCGTTGGCGCTGGTCGGTGCGCGGGCGCGGCTGACCGGTTTCCAGCCCGAGGCGATCGCCGCGGAGCTGCGCCACCCAGGGGGCCGGCTCGCGGCCCTCGAGATCGACGCCGTGTTCTCCTGGTCCTACGATGCGCTGAGCCAGGACGCCGCACGGCTGTTCCGGCTGCTCGGGCTCGCCTCGGGTGCCGACATCTCGGTGGCCGCCGCAGCCGCGCTGGCCGGCCGGGCGCTGCCCGATGTCCGGCGGACGCTGGCCGAACTGACCCACGCCAGCCTGATCACCGAGCATGCGCCCGGCCGCTACCGGATGCACGACCTGCTGCACGCCTACGCCGGCGAGCGCGCCCGGGCCGAGGAGTCCGAGGCCGTGCGGCAGGCGGCGCTGACCCGGCTGCTCGACCACTACACGCACACCGCGTACCACGCGGAGCTGGTGCTGAATCCGGTGCGCGCGCCCATCCCGATGACCCTCGGCGCGCCTGCGGACGGGGCCGAGCCGAAACGCGTGTTCGACCTCCCGGCCGCCCTGGCATGGCTGAAGACCGAGCAGGCGGTGCTGCTGACCGCGCTGCGGCAGGCCGAGGAGGAGGGCATGCACCGGCACGCGTGGCAGCTGAGCTGGGCGCTGGACACATTCCTGAACGACCAGCGGCGCTGGCACGACGAAGGGGCGGCGTGGGCGGTGGCGCTGCGCGCGGCGACCGCCATGACCGACCGCCCGGCGGCGGCGCACGCGCACCGCTTCCTGAGCGCGGTGAACGGCCGGCTCGACCGGTTCGACGACGCGCACGCCCACATGCGGCAGGCGCTCGAGCTGAGCCTCACCGCCGGAGACCGGGCGGGCGAGGCGGAAAACCGCTTCGTGCTGTCCTACGTGTACTGGCTGCAAGGCGACAGCGAGCGTGCGCTCGACCAGGCCGAGCAGGCGTTGTCACTCTTCACCGAGTTCGACGACCCGCTCTGGGCGGGCAAGGCCAGCCTCGCGGTGGGCTGGTACCACTCCGAGCTCGGCGCCTACCAACAGGCGCTGCAGTTCCAGCTGCGAGCGCTGGAGCTACAGCAACGGGCGGGTAACCGGGCCAACGAGGTGGTCACCCTGGACACGCTGGGCCTGCTCTACCAGCGGCTGGGCGACCCGGAGACCGCGATCCGGCACTACGGGCGTGGCCTCCGGCTGGCCGGCACGATGGACAGCCCCGAATTACGGGCCCAGCTGCTCGGGCACCTCGGTGACGCGAGCGAGGCCACCGGAGACCCGCAGACGGCCCGCGAGCGCTGGCTGGAGGCGTACGAGATCTTCCGCGATCTCGGCCACCCTCAGGCCGGTGACCTGCGCCGCAAGCTCCAGTCGCCCGGCTCCCGGGCCGCAACCTGGAAGTAACGGAATGCCGACGGTGCCCCATCCACAAAGGCCTGCCGGCCGGGGCGGCAGGCCGCGTCCGCCATCTCCACGCCGACGAGCGGCTCGGCCCCGGTAATCCCCGGCCTGCGCCTGTCAGCATCACGTTGGCCACCCCCGGCAACCGACAACCCCGACCTCATGGCAAGAACCTGATCCTCGTCTTCGCGCTTTCAGGTTGCGAACAGCATCTCTGGATCAACGCCGCTGATATACTAATCTCAATTCGTATATATAGGCGGGGGCATCATGACCAAGACACTGATCGACCTCGATGACGAGGCCCTGGCCGAGGCCGCGAAGTTGCTCGGCACCTCGTCCAAGAAAGACACGGTCAACGCCGCCCTGCGAGAGATCGTTGATCGACGCAGGCGGGCAGCGGCCGTGGCTCGCATGCGGGAGATGGTGGCTGAGGGTGAGATCGACTTCTCAGCCATCGATAAGGGTGACAGCGCGCACCAGGCCGTGGCGTGACAGAGCGCTACCTCATAGATACCAGCGCCTTGGTCCGCTTCTACCGCGGCCAAGTCGGGACAGAGTGGGACCAGACGGTCTCTGCCGGGCTCGTCGGCATCTGTGAGCCTGTTAGGCAGGAGTATCTCCGAGCTGTTGGCGGCCGACCAGCCTTCTACGAAGCCGGCAATCTGCTCCAGGAGACCTTTCCGTACTACGTCATCCCCGAATCGGCCTGGGACGAGACGAGCGAGTTGCAACGCGATCTCGCTGACAAGGGGTGGCACCAGAGCGCCTCCCCGGTCGATCTCCTCATGGCGGTGACGGCTCGGCATCACAAGCTCACCGTGCTGCATGCCGACGCCGACTTCGACACCATCTCCCGCCTGACCGGGCAGCCGTCGCGCTGGATCAGTTGACAATCTTCAGGGTTCTCGGGCACGTCCTGTTCTGGCTGAGGCGGACCGGCCCGGGGAGAGCGCACGCTTTATATGACGTCACCTACCACGCGGGCGCCTTTCTTGGCACCCGTGCGACAGGTCGACAACGGCACGGCGGCCTGAACCGGGAAAGGGATGGAACCACCGTGCCCGCTCAGGAGCGGCCGGTCCCGGCGAGCGCCCAGCGTTGAGTGATCGCGGTCATCCTCGTCAGGGGCATCGTCTGATCGACCTCGTTGCGTGGAATGGTGTGCCGGATCTCACGCCGTCGGCGGCGGGGGGCGAGGTTACTTGAGGCGGCCGATGCCAGGCACGAACCGGCCAACGGCCGCGGCGTAGAGCAAGTAGTCCTCGCCGTGCACACGGCGCAGGTAGGGCTCCTCCACCCGGCGGACCAGCAACTGGTTGGCGATCACGACGGCGACCAGCCCGGCCAGGCCGACCGCGGTGGGCGCCATGAGGGCCAATCCGGTGCACGTGACCAGCACAGCGGTCAGGATCGGGTTGCGGACCAACCGGAAGGGCCCCGAGGTGACCAGCGTGGTCTGCTCGTCGGGGTCGACACCGGCCCGCCAGGAATCACCCATCACCAGCTGGGCGGCGAAGGTGGCGACCATCCCCAGGACCGCCAGCACCAGGCCGCCGACCTCGACCAGCGAACTCTCCACCACAGGCCCCAGTCCCACCAGGGCGGCGACCGGAGAGACCACGCCCAGGGCCAGAGCACCCATCGCGGCCAGCCCGTCGATCCGCCGTTGCACCGGATCACGCCGGGCTGCCGCACGCCTGTCACCGGTGTCACCGGTGCGACGTACCTGAACCCACGTGCGCACGCCACCCACGAGCACCAGGAACGTGATGAACAGGATCAAAGCAGTGATCGCCATGGCAGCCGGCCTCCTCCTGTGCCTCCGTGAAGCCCTTCTCGACAGGTACGTCGATGCCCGAGATCATCACGATGTGAGCTGGGTGACACGATTCTCCCGGCATCCCACGTCACCCGCCAGACGCCAGAAGATCTACAAGACAGGCCCTGACTGTCCGGAACCTCTGAAGCACTTCAAAGCGACAGGAGCGATCAGAGCACCGGTCCACACCAGCAGCCATGAGCACCGCGACCGTCGAACGCTTCATGAGCGGGTTCTACCTCGCGGTGCTGACATCGATGACTCCGATGACGTTGGACACGGGGACGGTGCCGTCGGCCCCCGCGCGATGGTGGCCACGCGAGTCACGAGAGACATCGCGATTGTCGCCTTGGACCCAGATACGTCCCTCCGGGATGACCATCGGCCCGAAGGTCAGATTCGAAGCCCGCTCGTTGGTCACATACGGTTCATCCACCGGCTTGCCGTCAACGACCATCCGATGCCGCAGGTCGCAGCAACCGACCGTGCTCCCTGGAACTCCGATGACTCGCTTGATCATGTAGCCACCGCTACCGCCCCACGACTCCGGGGGCAAAAAGGCGATGACGTCACCCGCCTTGGGCACGTACGTCCCGTCGGTCACCCGGCCGGTGACCACGTCACCCATCTTGAGCGTAGGCATCATCGCTTCGCTCGGTTCGCGGTAGGACTCTTTTCCGGTCATCTTGGAAATCAGCGGCTGAGGTATAACCGAGCAGGCGGAAGCCCCTACCACCACAAGCGAAACAATCAGGATATACAGCCCGCGAAACACCATTGCAGCATTATCTGAGCTAGACATCACTCGCGCCTCATCACGATCTCCTCGATGTCAACACCAGCCCCCGCCGCCGGTCATGGAAGAGGTCACGTCTACGTCGTACTCCTCGCCTTCCTCCTTCACGACCCACACAGAGAAGCCAACATCTCTACCACCAACGGACTTGACGAAGCAGCTCACCCCTTCACCGTCATCCCCCGGAGGGGGTTTCCAGCCATCCATGATCGCGGCGTCTCGATAGAAGGACAGCACATCGGCTACCGGGCCTGAAGAGCGATAGGACTGCAACACGTTCACTAGCCGGCCATCACCGTGGCAACCGGAGCTGCGTCCCCCCTGGGGCGTCGCGGTCGCCGGATGAGCATCGAGAATGCTGAGCGTGGTTAAGGAAGCGGCGAGCCGGTCATCCTCAGCGGTACACCCATCGGGAAGCATCAGGAAAGCGACAAGAGCGACCAAAGCAGCAGCGCCCCCTACGCAGACGACAAGCACCGCAATCGTCGAGCGCTTCATGGTCGGGAGCCTAGGTCCCTGCTTACTCACCGAACAAGCTTTTCTGTGGCCGTACACCCGGGGCATCTGCTTCTCTGACCTGGTGACTCAAGTGCTTGATTTGGTTGTGCGGTTCGCTGACAGACGCGGGTGGCTCCACCGGATACCGCACTTACGCGCGGGCGCGTGAGGCGCGCCACCGGCCCGAGAGACTCAGGCGTTCTTCCGCCAGATGAGGACAGCGGCGACGGCCAGCAACACGATCGCCGCTACGTCGATCCGCGCCACGCGCATCGTCGCGCTGTTGAGACCCGACGTGGAGTACGCGAGCAGCAGGAACGATCCCATGCTGATCGCCCCGGCCGTGACGGCGGGGATACGCAGCGACGAGATGAACGCCGCGCAGATCAGGGAGAGCCCGACGAGCCCCAGTAGGACGGCCCGGTGGCGCAGGAGCACCGTCAGGTCGGCGGAGTGAGCGCCGTCGACCGACACTCCGTACGCCGTCGTAATCTGGGACGGCGCGAACGCGACGAAGCCGGGGAGGAGGTTCACCGCCCCGGCGAGGAGAAGCAGAGCGGTCGCGGCGCGGTCAAGCCACATCTCAGTCCTTGTATGGGGAAAAGGGGCGATCGAAGTGCTGGCCAGCATGCCCGCATGCAACCAGCACCGCTTTCAGAAACGTGTCGTGATCGGGCTGCGCTGTGGTTGTGGCCCAGTCAGGCGCTGTACGTCGGCCTGTCCATGTCGGCGTTCCTCCGGCTCTTCCGAGCCCAGACGGGGACGACGTGCCGCCGCTACCGTCTGTGGGCGCGCATGCTACGGATGGCCACCCTGCTGGAAACATGGCCGGATCTGAGCACGGCGGCCGTGGAGGCGGGCTTCGCCGGCCCCTCCCACTTCAGCAGCGCCTTCCACGCGATGTCTGGTCCCCGGCCCAGCCGGCGACCACACCTGCTCACCGCGTACGCGTACACCCTGGGCTGGCACGCATCAAATAACGCGGCGAACTCCTCATCGTTCGGCGACTCTTCACCAGGTAATGGTCGAAGGCGGGCCTGTCTTACGGCAGCGGCACGGCTCCGGGTAATGGTGGAAGCCCGCGGCCATCAGGACAGCGGGCGTGCCGCCGTGGTCTCGTGCAGATAGATCAGCGCGTCGTAGGACTTCCCGAGCGAGACCATGCGCTCGGGCTCGGGCCAGAGCCTGCCGGCGTCACGCGTACGCCGCGGCCTGTCGAGCCAGGCGCGGGCCGAGGCGGACGTGGTGCGCATGTCCAGGAAGTAGTCGGACGGGCTGACCCGGCTCAGTGCATGGTTGTTGCCTCCCTTCTCGGGAGGCCCGACCGTGACGGTCCGCCACCGGCCGTTCGCGTCCTGCGCCCTGAAAGACCCCTGGCCGAAGGCGAGACCGATGGTGACATAGCGGGTGCCCAGCCGGTCGCGCAGGAAAGCGCCCTGCACCTTGGGGTAGAGCTTCGCGTCGTACGGCAGGTATGCCACGTGTGCGTTGTGGGCCGACAGGAGCATCTTCGCCCCCGTGTGCTCATGCCACCATGCGACGTTGTCAGCCATGATCTTGTCCCGGTACCGGAGAGCCTTGCTCACCTGCTCCGGGTCGTCGGTGTCGAAGGACAGCGCGGTGGCGCTCTGGACGATTGAGCGCGCGTTCTGCACGGCCCACGCGTACTTGTCCCGGTCCGGCCCCGGATGCCGTCGCAGCAGGTCCAGGGCCTGGCCGGCCTGGGACACCAGCGCTTCGCGCTCGGTCAGCGGCAGGCTCAAGAAGGCGTCGGCATCCCGCACGGCGCGCAGGTTCCGGTAGTGGGCATCGATCTCCGGCAGGAGGGCGGGCTGGTAACGCCGCACGTAGTCGGTGACCATCTTGATGAGCTGCCCGCCCACCGCCGGATAGTTGGCATCGTCGCCCATGAACTGAATCTTCCTCACGTGGTGCGTGTTGTAGCCGCGCATCCACCTGATGAGGTCCAGGTATTCCTGGACGGCCCACATGTCCAGCTTCCCGAACTCCTCCTTCATGATCTCTCTCGGGTTGCCCTTCCCATGGAGGACGTAGTCGTTCAGCCGCAGCCCGGCGCTCCAGCCCGCTTCGAGCGAGAACGTCGTGAACCCCTTCTCCTCAACGAGGTAGCGGAACACCCTGTGCTTCATCGTGAAGAACTCATGTGCTCCGTGCGTGGCCTCGCCCAGCCCCACCACCGCGGCCTCGCCCACCGCCCGGCCGAGCGGGCGAAGGTCACCCAGATCGCCGGACGGCGCGGTATGGCGCAGGGAATGGGCTTTGCGGCGCAGTTCGGGTACGGGATCGTGACCGCTTGCCGCCGCAGCGGGCGGTGCCAGGGCGGCCGTCCCCACGACCGCCAGCAACGCGGCGGCGAGGAATGAAGCGAGCCGGTGCTGACGGGATGCGCTCCGCATGCGTACTTCTCCTGGTGGATCGGGGTACTCCGTCCCGCCACAGCATGTCAGCGGGGCTGAGGCGAGCGCGATGCGGCCAGCAGGAAGATCGGTGATGTGGCCGGCACTACCGATCCGGTCGATACGGCCCTCCTCCCGCTGCGGCACCCCGATCAGGCGCGATCCTTTCATGAACCGATCGTCCTACTCCTGCCCGAGCCGCCGGCGGTGGCCGCGCTGACCACGGCGAGCGCCGCTCCCACCCACATCACCGCGGAGATCGACACGCTGTCCACGATCCGGCCGCCGGCGAACGAGCCGAGCGCGATGGAGACGTTGAAGGCACCGACGAAGAGCGCCGTGCCCATTTCGCCGCCGCCCGACCGCATGATCCAGAGCTGCAGGGTCACCCCCACGCCGCCGTAGCCCAGGCCCCACACCATGAGCACGATCAGGGGTAGGCCGACCAGGGGCAGCGCCGCCATGGAGAGTGCCATCAGCACGGCCAGCGTGACCAGGACCGGCTTGGGGTTCCTGGCCGCCCATGCGCCTGCCGCGAAGTTGCCGGCCACGCCCGCGGCGCCGTACAGGAGGAGGGCGGTGCTGACGAGAGCGGGGCCGGCGTGCGAGACCTGCTCCAGGAACGGCCGGACGTAGGTGTAGGCCGCGAAGTGGCCGGACACGATCAGGACGGTCAGGACGAGGACGACCCTGAGCCGGCCGGAGAGCCACGTGAGCCGTCCCTCCGACGCGCGGGCCGGGGCCTCGCGGGGCAACGGCTCGGACGCGCGGGCTCGGGGTTCGCCGGGCAGGGACGGCAGGGTGGTGGCCAGCAGCGCGAGTAGGGCCAGGGCCAGCACCCCCATGGCGATGAACGCGGTCCGCCACCCCGCGAACGACGAGATGAACGTCGCCAAGGGCACCCCCAGTACCGACGCCACCGACACCCCGGCCAAGATGATTGACGTGGCCCGCCCGACGGACCCTTCGGGCACCAGTCGCGGGCCGAGTCCGGCCGCGAAGGCCCAGAACCCGCCGATGCTCACCCCGGTCAGCACCCGGGCGGCCAGCATGACGGGGTAGTTCGGCGCGAACGCGCCCGCCAGGTTGGCCACCGCCAGCAGCGCCATCAGCCCCAGCAGCGTGATGCGCCGGTCGAGCCGTCGGGTGGTGATCGCCAGCACGGGCGCGGAGACGGCGGCGACCAGTCCGGGCGCCGACATCATCAGCCCGGCCGTCCCGTCGGAGACGCCGAGGGTGGCGGCGATCGAGGTCAGTAGGCCAACGGGCAGCATCTCGCTGGTCACGATGGTGAAGGTGCCCACCGCGACCGAGGACACGGCGAGCCAGCGCGCCCGGGGGGCGGCGGAAACATCAGTCATGGTCATGCCGGCCAGCTTTCTGCCGGCCACCAGCGGGAACAATGGCGAAGGTCGAAGGCTTGGTTTAGATGGACTAAGCGATCGGATGGAGGTGGGGGTGGAGTTCAGGGAGCTGGAGTGCTTCGTCGTGCTCAGCGAAGAGCTGCACTTCGCGCGTACGGCCGAGCGCCTCTACCTGTCACCCGGCAGGGTGAGTCAGCTCATGCGCTCGCTGGAGACCAGGCTCGGCGGCCGGCTCTTCCACCGGACCAGCAGGCGCGTGCGCCTCACGCCCCTGGGCGAACGCTTCCTGGCCGACCTACGCCCCTCCTACGACGGCCTCGCGAACGCGGTCAGCCGGGCCAAGGCGGCCGCCCGCGAGGTGACAGGCGTGATCAGGATCGGCTTCCTGGCCACGCCCACGGATGTCGTCACCGGCAGCGTGCGTGCCTTCGAGCGCTGGTACCCGGGGTGCGAGGCGGAGCTGGTGGAGATCCCGCTCTCCGACCCCTTCGGCAGGTTGCGGGCCGGGCAGGTGGACATCGCGTTCACGCTGCTCCCGGTGGACGAGCCCGATCTGGCGACGGGTGAAGGACTGAACCGGGTCTCGTACCAGCTCGGTGTCTCCTCGCACCACCCGTTGGCCGCCCGTGCGAGCATCGGCGCGGAGGAGCTGGCCGGCGTATCCCTGATCGGCCTGGACGGCCCGGCTCCGCGCACGTGGCGCGAGCGTGTGGCGCCGTCCGCAACCCCTTCCGGCCGTCCCATTCCCCTGGCCGGTACGGTGGCCACCAGCCAGGAGGGACTGACCCAGGTGGCGCTCAACCGGGGCGGCATGTTGCTCTGCACTCCCACGGCGGCTCACCACGGGCGCCCGGATGTCAGCTTCGTCCCCGTCACGGGGTTGCCTCCCTCGATCCTCGGCCTGGCTTGGGTGAAGGCGGCGGAGACGGCGGCGATCCGGGCGTTCAACGAGGCGGCCGTCGGGCACGCGCTCGGGGTACCGACCTTGAAAGGCTGAGGTCACATTCGGCACGGGCCGGTCATGGCTCTCGATTTCCCTGGCTGTACGCCGGAGATATGAGATATCCAGGCAGCGGAGGACTGTCGGCTCGGGCGCGGCTGCAACGTGCCGCGCTTCCGCAAGTCCCGTGGCGAAGAGCTCCTGTCCACCCTCCTTGACCTGCAAGAGCCCGGCCAGATAAGACTCAGTCTGCGCGAATCCTTCGACGTCATCTGCGGCGGCCTTGCCGTACGCCTGCGGGACCGGCCACCCCTCTGGCGCTGGCTTCTCTACCGAACCCTCTTCGTGCGACTGCCGTCGAAGTACCGCATGTGGGCCCGCGACGACATTCACCGGCGCTTCTACATCTTCCGCCGCTACTACGGCCCGCTAGGGACGATCGCCTACGCCGCGGGGCTGGTCATCGTCATCTTCTTCGACGAAGAACCCTTCAGAGCCTTGGGAATAACGCTGGGCCTCGGCCTCGGGTACCTCATGCGGGGTATTGGTGCCCAGAAAGTCCGGAGGAGGGAGCTTGCGAGGTACGGCTTCGGCCCCGACGGCTCTCCCATCCGTCCTCGGCCAGACAAGGAACGCTCTCGGTAACGGCGTTCGGCAAGGCCCGACGGAGAAAGGCCGCGGCAGCCGATCATTCCGGCACCGTACAGCGGCACCGAAGTCAGCGATCGTCACGACCCCTGTCGTCGCCGACATCTTCTGATCCGTATGGAAGGGCGGATGCTCGTCGGGTCTATGATTCCCGAATGTCTCTTAGGTCCGCTATACCGCTTCTGCTGGCTGTTGGTCTCCTTGCCGGCTGTGGGGTGGCTCAAGAGAGCAACGTGGACAGAATTGCCTCTCCGAAATCGGCCGCCTCGGCGGTAGAGACGATCCAGGGACGCTGGTGGACCTGGGCGGCCTCGGAAGGCGAGAGCACGAACCCTGTGACGGACACGACCGGGGAGTTCTGCGACCGGAACCAGCCGGAGGATGTGTGGTTCCTCGCCGGAACCTTCGGCGGCACCTTGCAGCGGACGTGCAAGGTGCCCGCGGGGCGGCCGATGGTGTTCCCACTGGTGAATCGGGTCTGCTCCGAGGCGGTGTGCAAGGAGTTCATGGCCACCGCCGAAGGCAGAGCCACCCTCGACGGTAAGCCGGTCACGCCTGAACGGATGGAAGACGACAACGTCGCCGTGACCGGTGTGGCGGGCAACCCTCTGACAGGCGAGGAGGGAACGGCCACATCCTACGCTTGCGGCATCTGGGTGCGTCTCCAGCCGCTGCAGCCTGGCCGTCACACACTGACCGTTCGTGGATCCTCCGGCGACTTCCGCACAGGCGTTGATTACACACTCATCGTCGAGGCCGAGCAGCAGGCATGAGTGCACCCTGAGATTTCGATGAGTGGTCGGTGAGGCCCAGCGGCTACCGCTCCGCCTACAACTGGGGCAATGTGGCCCGCAATAGGGATGATTGTCCGTTTTTCAGGCGGACCAATCACCCTGTTCGGATGCCGAATGCCGTGGTCAGAGGGTGGTGGACGGTAGCCGAAGTGAGTCCGCGCGTGGGGACGTTGCTGTCAGGGTTGCTGTCGCCACTCTTCCGGGGGCCTGACGGCTGTCCACTACTCTCGCCTGAGTTGATCTGTTTTCGGGGGCGAAGACGGAGAGGGCGCCATGACTCGGGTACCGGAGGCGGGGACGCAATCCCCTGTAACGGCGGCGTTCCGCTTCGGCGCAGTCCTGGCCGCGTCGGGGCCGGTGATCTTGACGACCTTCGATGTCGGCAAGCAGAGTTTCGGCTGGTTCTGTTCCGCGACGGGCTCCGCTCCCTCCGCGATGGAGGGTCCCTACGCACTGGAGAACGCGCCGGGAGGGCTGCTGTTCTGGGGCGTTCTCCTGCTGCCGGTCGTCGTGGCCGGCCTTCTCCTGCGCGGGTCCCGTCGGGCCATGCTCTCTGCCGTCGCTGTAGTCGGCACCGTGCTCGCGTTTGGGCTCGTCACCGCGTTTCTCCTGCCGGGCCCCGACCCGTGCACCGGGCAGGAACGTGCGGTCGTGCCGCCCTGGCCCCTGATCGTCTGCTACCCGGTGGCTGCGGGGGCGCTGCTCCTCGCGGCCCGATCCCCCCTGCCCAGGAGACGGTACGGGATCATCCTGTGGGCGGGCGCCATTACCGCGGCGGCGTGGGCGGCGATGTTCCACCGCTTCACGGTCACATACGACAGGTTCCTCGTAGTCAGCTACGTCCTCGTCGAGGTTCCGGAGTCACCCTGGGACGGCCTCGCCTGGTGGTCCGGTGACGCCGACAGGATCGGCCTGCCGGTCGTTCTCGTCGCATCGGCGGCGGCCGCGACAGCCACCGCTTCCACCCGATGGGGACGCTCAGCCGGCACCGCGGCCGCGGCTGCTCTTCTCCTCTTCCCGCTGCTCGACGTCGCGACGTACACCAGCCAGTACAGCGGCGACTTCCAAACACCTTTCGCCGATTCGGTGCGATGGCCCCTGCTTCTCGCAGCCATCCTCGTCGCATCAGCCACGTGGAGTCCCCGGATGCGGATCTCTTGGGCCGGGACCGTCCACCTAGCTCGAAGCCTGATCCGCGGACAGTCGAAGAGCATGATCGCCGGACGGACGAAGAATCTCGCCGTCGCAGTCGTGATCGCGGCCGCCACCGTCTGGCTGATCGTTTCGTCCTTCACGCCGACACGGTAGGAGCACAACGACACAGGTCCCCGGCCCGGAGCGGCATCTACGCCCAGAGCACTTCATTACGAGTTAAGGGACGATCGTCCAGGACCGTCCACAGCCGTCTTCCGGGCCTGATCGGACAAGCTCTGTGAGGTCTCTCAGTCCACAGTCGTCCAGGGCCGTCCAGGCCTGTGGTTAGCATCCGCGTTAGCAAGATCACGCAAATGATGTCGGGTCAGGTCTGCGGCTGAGCGTTCTTCACCCGGTCGCGCACCACCGCGGCGCCCAGCCAGCGGTCATGCAGAACACGGCCATCAGGATCAAGGAGCATCCACAACCCGCCCGCGAGAAGACACCACAACCCGACGTCGGGGACGAAAGCGAGGAGGGGGAAGACCAGCGTGCGGAGCGCGGTCCTGCCCGCGCTCAGCCGTCCACCCGTCCGCACGGCGATGACCCGAACACCCAGCAGCCGCTTGCCCAGCGTCCGCCCCCACAGAGCGTGCTGCACCCAGAAGTAAAGGAACAACCCGCCCAGGATGGTCAGTCCCACGGGCTTCACGCTGCCCCGGAACACGTACGCTTCGGCCCACTCCAGAAGCCCGAATCCCATGCGAACCTCGATGTCGATGTCGATCAAGAGCCAGGCCACCCCCACGACAGCGCTGAAGACCGCAACAACGATCAAATAGTCGACCAGGGCCGCCACCGGCCGACGCCACACCATCCCGGCCTGTGACTCGCCCGGCTCCCCCGCGGCGGCGGACCGCATCGCCCGCGACGCGGCGAACACCAGCGCCGCGGCCACCAGGAGACACAGCTGGGTGATCCCCCACCCACCGGCCGCCCCTCTGAACCAGCCGGCGCTGAACAGCGAGATCGTCTCATCGCAGCTCCTCCGATAGCTGTACAACGAGGCGAGCGGTTCGATGACCGCGATCAGGACGAGGAGCCCCGCCACCCGCCGGCCCGTCACCCCGGGGTCCCTACGGCCGAGACACGCCATGAGGCCGAGCAGGACCACGAGGGCCGCAACCACCCAGTCCTCCGCGATCTCCATAACCGCTTCAAGATCACGGCGCAGCGGGGCAAGCGGTGACAGCGTCGATTCACCGCTGTACCGGCATACGGAGCGGGAGGAATACTTCCGGCTCATGGTGGCCGACGTTGTCGTCAGCGTTGTCGTCAGGCTCCGTCTCCCTGAACTGACCTTTGCCCAGCTTCCATGGCCAGTTCGAGATTGTTCACAGACATCCGCAGGTGTACGGAGGACCTGCTTATAAACCCTGGTCCTTGATCAATCTCCATTAGCGTTCCACCACGCTCGGAGACGGCGTTAGAACTTGCATTAGCAAGATCGGGCGCAGTGGCGAAGCGTTGTCGTACCCATGGGCTACACCCACACCGACGAATGGCTCTCACATAAGCGTTGGTAATGCGCGACCCCAACAATCAGCCGCGGGTCGCCCGATCGAGAAGGTCCAGGCGGAAGACGGGGTGGTCGTCGGGGTCGGGGAGGTGGTCGAGGAGGCGGCGCACCTCTCCGGTGCCCCAGCGGGACCGGTAGGCGGCGACGACCTCTTCGCGTCGATCACCGGCCAGTTCCACGGCCTGGTATCGGTCTCGGTGGCCGCGTCGGCTGATGGTGCAGTGGCCGGCAGCACGAAGGTTGCGCACCCATTCTGTTTGGCCCCGCACCGATACCAGGTAGCGGGCGTCGGCGAGTTCGACGACGTTCACAGGAACCCGTTGGAGGGCGCCCGTGGTGCGCCTTGGAACGTGCAGGGTGCTGGCCGCCCCCAGCCATCGGACGAGCGGATTGATCATATGGACGGTAAACCAGCCCGGCCGTCGGTAGCGCGGTGTCATGCGATCGCCTCTTGGGGTCATGGCCTGGCATTGTCGGTCGACATGTCCTGGGCACGTCGGCAGCACTGGAGCGCTCACCACGGCACCTGGCCATGGTCGTTGAACAGGCCGCCGGTGGGTCCGTCAGGTCCGAGCGTGGCAAGCCGTACCGCGATCACGGCGCCGTGCGCAGCGGTGCGGTCGGAGGTGAAACCGCTTTGCCCTATCAGATCGGTGTCGCAACGGCCCGGATCCGCAGCATTGATGAGAATCTTGGTGTCGCGCAGGGCTTTGGCGTATTGCACGGTCAACGCGTTCACGGTGGTCTTCGACGGCCCGTATCCCAGGAACGCCGGCACCTGAGCGAGCGGGCCGTCCGGGTCGCTCATGAGGGCGAGCGATCCGACGCTGCTGGAGAGGTTGACGATGCGCGCCGCGGGTGAGCGGGTCAACAGCGGCAACATCGCTTCGGTTACCCGGATCACCCCCAACACATTGGTGTCGAACACCTCGCGGACGGCGTCCACGTCAGCGCCGGCGGGGGCCTGATCTGCGCCGCCGCTGATCCCGGCGTTGTTGATCAGGACGTCGAGGCGGCCGAACCGGTCGTCGATGTGCACGGCAGCCGCGTCCACCGATGGAGCGTCGGTGACGTCCAGCGCGACCGGCCAGACGTCGCCGCCGGCCAGTCGCAGGGCGGCGACGGCCTCGTCACGTCGGCGCGGATCCCTCGCTCCCACCAGCACCGTCATCCCGAGCGCCGCGAGCTGCCGGGCGATCTCCAACCCGATGCCCTTATTCGCCCCTGTCACCAGGGCGACCTCGCCGTGGTGGCTGATTTCATCGGTCATGGCTCGATCTCACCAATCCGATCGACGATCGGGCCAACACCAACTCCGCCCCAACCGATACCCTGCCGGTATGGATCCACTGGAGGTCCGCGAACTGCGCTACTTCATCGCCGTGGCCGAAGAGCTTCACTTCGGCCGGGCGGCCGAGCGCCTCGGTATCGCCCAACCGCCGCTATCTCGCGCGATCCAACGGATCGAACGCCGCCTCGGCGTCACGCTGCTGGAACGCAGTAGCCGCTCGGTCCAGCTCACGCCGGCCGGTGAGACTCTGCTGCGCGAGGGCCGAACGGCGCTGGCCGCAATGGCGCGTGCCGCGCGGTCCGCGCGACGGGCCGGCGAGCCGGAACCTCAGCTGGTCGTGGCGATGAAGGCGGCCGGTGATGGCGGTCTCCTGCCCGACCTGCTCGCCACGTATCGCGCCCAACACGCTGACGTCCACGTCGATGTGCATATCTGCGGCGCCGGAGAACAGGCGAGCCTGCTACGCGACGGCCGCGCCGACGTGGCGTTCATGCACAGCCCGCAGCAAGACTTCGCCGGGCTCGACACCATCGACCTCCTCGTCGAGCACCCGGTCGTGGTACTGCCCCGGCATCACCGCCTGGCCGGGCGAGACCGCCTGTCCATGGCCGACCTGTCCAGCGAGACGATGCCCATCTGGCGCGGCGCGCAGCCCGCCGACGCAGTCGGCCCGCAGGTACGCGACACCGGTCAACTCGCCCAGCTCATCACCTGGGGCCACGTCGTGGCGCTGCTGCCCGAATCCGTCCGTGACCACCTGCCCCGCAGTCTGGTGTGCGTACCGGTCCTCGACGCCCCCACCACCACGCTGATGCTCGCCTGGCCAGCGGGCAGTCGATCGCCGCAACTCGCCGCATTCGTCCATGCCGCAATCACCGCTGCACGCCAGCCAACCTCCGGAACCCAACCGAACGCCGCCCGCCTCGGATGTGAGCCTCCCCTCGCAACGTAGCGGCATCGCCTTAGGCCAGCACTCCATGAGAGCGCCCACTGCTCACGATTCTGAAGGTGCAACCAAGCCCTGTGATGGCGGTCCTATTGGCCAACCTCAAGTTCACCCCGCCTGACATCACGAAGAACTGACGTTGCCGTCCGTTGGTCGTCAATGCCAAACACGAACGCCCCGAGCGTAGTCTGCTCGAGGCGTTTGGGCTTCTCAGTTGCTGTGGTCAGGGGCGGGGTCGAACCGCCGACCTTCCGCTTTTCAGTCCATGTTGTCGCTGGCGCTGACGCCCCCCGGGCGTGAAAATCGGGAGTGGTTGCCCGCCGACGTCGTGTTCCGCCTGGTGCCGGTTCGAGGCCGTTTTTCAGTCTGACGCGGGAGCCGCTCGAGGGGCCCCCGACTGTCGCTTCGAGCACGTGAGCCCGGCTCTCCACTGTCCCCGACGGCTCCCCGGGCAACCACCCCCATCCGCCCCCGGGAGCCAAAGAGGCATCGCCATGGAGGACACCACCCACGAACCACTCGAACTCATCGACCGCGTCGCGGCCATCGACATCGCCAAGACCACTCTGATGGTGTGCGTGCGCGTCCCGCACGAGGAGCGACCTGGCCGGCGCCGTCAAGAAGTCCGCGAGTACTCCACGCTGATGTCCTCACTGCTGGACCTGGCCGACTGGCTGCGCTGCCAAGGCGTCACCCTGGTCGCGATGGAGGCAACCTCCGAATACTGGAAGCCCGTCTACTACCTGCTGGAAGCCGAAGGGTTCACCTGCTGGCTGCTGAACGCCAAGCACGTCAAGAACGTCCCCGGCCGCCCCAAGACCGACAAGCTGGACGCGGTCTGGCTGGCCAAGGTCGTCGAGCGCGGCATGTGCCGTCCCAGTCTGGTGCACCCCAAACCGATCCGGCAGCTGCGGGACCTGACCCGCTATCGGCGCACCCTGGTGCGCGAGCGCACCCGCGAAAAGCAGCGCGTGGAAAAGCTCCTGGAGGACGCGCAGATCAAACTGTCCAGCGTGATCAGCGACGTCTTCGGCGTGTCCGGCCGGCAGATGCTCGCCGCGCTGATCAACGGAGAACGCAACCCCAGAGTGCTGGCGCAGATGGCACGCGGAGCCATGCGCGCCAAGATCAGCGTGCTGGAAGAGGCCCTGACCGGTCACTTCACCGACGAGCACGCCTTCCTCTGCCAGCTGATGGTCGGCCGCATCGACGACCTGACCGCCAAGGTCGAGCAGGTCTCCGCCCGGATCGCCGATCGGATCGCCCCGTATGCCGCCGCGGCGGCCCAACTGGATGAGATCACCGGGGTGGGCGCCATCGCCGCACAAGAGATCATCGCCGCACAAGAGATCATCGCCGAGATCGGGGTGGACATGAGCCGCTTCCCCACCGCGGCCCACCTGGTGTCCTGGGCCAAGTTCGCGCCCATCGACAAGAACTCCGCCCGGCGCAAGAAGGGTGGCTCCACCGGCAAGGGCAATCCGTGGATCGCCGCCACCGTCGGGGAGATCGTGGCCACCACCTCCCGCTCCAACACCTTCCTCGGCGAGCGCTACCGGCGCCTCGCCCGACGCAGGGGCCGAAAACGCGCCATCGTCGCCATCGGCAACTCCGTACTGACCGTCATCTGGCACCTGCTGTCGAACCCCGAGGCCCGCTTCACCGAGGATGCTTCCGTAAGGGGACGTTGCTGTCATTGCTGCTGTCACCTACAACGTCCGCAAGGTCGCCACCGACTACCACGCCCACCACCACAAACCCATCAGCCGCGACACCCTCCGCGCCCGGCTCGGCGTGTCCAACCAACTCGCCTCCGACCTACTGCGCCACCTACGGACCGCATCCGACCCCACCTAGCGAAAAGGAGAACCCACATGACCGACAACCGCGCCGCCTCTACGTCTCGAAGTAACGCCCACCTGAGCAAGCGAGGCCGCGTGTCTTCCCAGACACGCGGCCTCGCTGCTCGTACGGGGACATTCCCGGGGCCGTGAACTCTGCCACGGGCGAGAACGACGGCGTTCATTTCTTCTCGCTGAGGGCGAGCAGCCTGTCCACCAGTGTCCGGGCGTGGTGCGCGTTGGTCGGCCGTTCGAAGAACATCGCGTGGAAGTACAGCGGTGCGAGGATGACCTCCAGCAGCTCCAGCAACGTGGGGGGGTTCTCCCCGCGATCCCTGGCGCGGTCGAGCATCTTCTGGAGCTGCGTGCCTCGCTCCAGAAGATAGACATGCTTGGAAGGCTCTCCCTCCGGGCGCGCGCCCACCAGGGCGGCACGGAGGAAGACGGGACCGAGGGGGCCGGCCACGTCCTCGGCCACCTGGACCGCGTAGGCCTCCAGGTCCCCACGGAGCGTCCCGGTGTCGGGAACCGGGGACGAGCGCGTGAGCTGCTCGGTCACCACGTCATCGACCAACGCGCCCAACGTGCCCCAGCGCCGGTAGATCGTGGCCTGGTGGACTCCGGATCGCTCCGCCACCTGCGCGATGCTCAGATCGTCCCAGTCCGCCTCGTGGAGCAGGTCGAGGACGGCCTCGCATACGGCCGTGCGGACGCGGGCGTTACGCCCCCCGGGCCGGCGTACGGGTTCCTGTGCTGCCATGGCCGACATCTTAACGCGAATAGTCTTGCTTTAAGCGCGTCGCCGCGCTAACTTCCCCTTGAAGCGAATAATTTCGCATTAAGGGGACGGGCGTGGATGCGCTGATCTTTGAGAAGGACGTCACGTTCTGGTACGAGACGCTGCGCTTGCTCGGCCACATCGCCTACGGCGGCGCGGACTTCGGTGAAGTGATCACCACCGCACAGCGGATCACCGAGAGTGACTACGACAGCTGGCACAAGGAGTGGCGGGCGACGGCCGACCGCGTCGCCGGCGAAGCTCGGCGGAGCCTGGCGGCCGGCCACGAGGTCAGCGCGCGTGACGGGTTGCTGCGGGCGTCCACCTACTACCGCTCTGCCGAGTTCTTCCTGCACGGCGACCCGTCCGACCCGCGCGTCGACCAGTCCTACGCGCTCGGCGTGGAGTCGTTTCGCGCGGCGGCCCGGCTGTCGGACATCAGGATCGAACCGGTGCTGATCCCGTACGCGCACACCGCTCTCACCGGCTACCTCTACCGGGCGGGCGACAGCCGTACACCCCGGCCCACCATCGTGATGCACAACGGCTTCGACGGCAGCGCAGAGGAAATGCACTTCTTCGGCGCGGCGGCGTTCGCCGAACGCGGCTACCACGTCCTCACCTTCGACGGCCCCGGGCAGCCTGGGCCGATGCACCGCGAAGGGTTGGTGTTCCGGCCAGACTGGGAGAAGGTGGTCGGCCCGGTGCTCGACTACCTGCTCGCGCTGCCCGAGGTCGATCCTGAGCGGGTCGCGCTGCTGGGCGCCAGCATGGGAGGACTGCTGGCGCCACGCGCCGCCGCCTTCGAACCGCGGATCAAGGCGCTCATCGCCTTCGACGGCGTCTACGACATGGGGGCGATCGTCGCGGGCCACTTCGGCGAGGACCGCGATCAGGCGCGGGCCGTGCTGGGCGCCGAGTCCGCGCCCGAGGTCGACGAGATCATTCAAGGCCTCATGGCGAACGACCCCGTCATGCGGTGGGCCTTCACCCACGGCATGTGGGTCACCGGCGCCCGGTCACCGCGCGGGTACGCGGCCAAGATGCTCGACTATCACCTTCGTGACGGCATCGCCGAGCGGATCAGGTGCCCCACCCTGGTCTGCTCGGCCCCCGGCGACTTCGCCTTCCAAGGCCAACCCGAGGCGCTCCACGATCACCTGACCTGCCCGAGAACCTTCCTCGAGTTCACCGCCGAGGAGGGTGCCGACGCCCATTGCCAATCAGGCGCCCAGCGACTGGCCATGGCCCGCATCAGTGACTGGCTCGACGAGACCTTCAGGAGTGAGAAATGAGCCGTTCGGGTAACAACCAGATCGTTTCGGTCGTGCTGTGGGACGTGGTGCCGGTGATCGGCACCTACTATGTGTGCCGCGCGCTGAGCGTGAGCGAGTACGCCGCCATGCTGACGGCGGCGAGCGTCGGATTCCTGCGGGTCGCCTACGTCGCCGTCCGGCAGCGTCGCTTCGATGGATTCGCCGCCTTCATGGGCGTCGTCTTCGGCGTGGGAATGATCCTCTCCTTGCTGACGGGAGACGCGAAGTTCCTCCTGGCCATCAAGTCCGTCACCACCGCGGTCGCGGGCCTGATCTTCCTGGGTTCCTGCGTCGCAGGCCGTCCCGCGGCCTTCGCCGTGGCGAAGCGCTTCGGCGCCGAAGACGCGGACACCGCGCGGCGCTGGGACGTCCTGTACGCGGCGGAGCCGATGTTCCGCCGGACCTACCTGGTGATGACCCTCGTCTGGGGAATCGCGCTTCTGGTCGAGTCGGCCGTCCGCCTCCCCCTGGTCTACTGGCTGCCGACCGATGTCATGGCCGGGCTGTCGTCGATCCTCCTGGTGGCGACCATCGGCCTGCTCGGAGCATGGAGCGCCTGGTACGGCAAGCGCGGCGAAGAGGCGGCGAAGAAGGCCTCCAGTTCGGAGGCCGGCTCCCGGGACGCGGTTCCCGCCAGGACACTGTCCGACGACTGAGCCGCGAATGATGACGGGGCCTGGGAGGACACGGCGGACGCGGGGCCACCGCCGAGGCAAACGGTGGGGCAGATGTGCTGGCGTCTGGGGACGTGTCCTACTTCGGTTGATGCTTGACAGTGCGGCTTCGGCTGATGCTTTACACCCCTTCGGCCGGTCTGCTTTGGATGATGCGTGGCCGTCACGTCAGGTGCACATGCCAGGAGTGGGATGAGGGATCGAGCAGGTAGAGGGCGTGTGCCCTGCTGACGATCCGGTGGCGGCCGAGTGGCCTGCCACCTGGCATGGTGAGGGTTGCCTCCTCCTCCAAGAGGACGGCGTCATCGGTCAGGCGACATCGGTGTAAGCGGTCGTGATGCCCCCTGCTGGCGAGGAAGGTGACCTGGTCGCCATGTACGGCGAGCCCGTGTGCTCCCTTCACGGGTGTGTCGCGGACCGTCAGCCGGCCGCCGGTATGGATTTCAAGCAGGGAGAACGCTTGGTAGTAGTAGGCCCATGCGACGCCGTCGGTGACGTTGAGCGCGTAGCAGTCGGCGATGGGTTCTTTTCCTGGGGGAGGCTGATATGCCCACTGCTGGTTGCCGCCGGTGTCCCAGCGGGCAAGGCCGGGCGCGCTGATGGGGTCGGTGTAGATGGCCTGGTCGAAGTAGCCGGTCCATACATTGTGGCGCTGATCGGCAAGGAGGTGTCCGACCTGGCCGATCGGGAAGCTACGGCGTGGCCGCCCGTCGCGGCCGTAGATCTGGGCGTTGGCAGCCGCTGAAGCGGGCGTACGGTGCCAAGCCGCGGTCCCGGTCAGCAGGAAGCGGCCGTTGGGCAGGGCGTCGAGCTTGCTGACCAACAGGTGGACGTCATGGAGAACGAGTTCGCTCGCGGTGCTGTTCTTGTCCATGACGAGCAGAGCGTCGTAGGGCTGCTTTCGGGGCAGCGCAGTGAGCCTTCCGTTCCCGGAGAGGTCATCCGGTAGCGCGTCCGAGCTGTCAGACAGCAGCCACAGTGTCCGGCCGTACGCATCGACCGTGCTGGCCAACACTTTGAGACCGCGGTACTCACGCGGCAGCCGGGCGTACTGCTGCAGAGCCACCTCTTTCAATGTGTCACCTCAGAGACGAGAAGCAGTGAGTCGCGATGATCCCCGCGCAGCACACCTGCTCGGGGGTTGCAGAGTTCCCCTGACTGTTCTACTTCGGTTGATCCTTTACAGGCAGCCTCACGCCTCATCCCATTCACCTCGCGCCCGGACAGGGACCAGCGAAGCGAACCGATCGACCGGGAATCGACGTCTATGAACTGTGAAGCTTTCCACTTCGATCGGTCTCGGCCTCGCGGCGGCCGGGGCGTGCGTGGCGGCCGTGGTGTTCTCGGGAGCGATCAGCGAGTCATCGCCCGTACCGGCCACCTGCCCGCAACGCTGGGGCGGCAACGACATCGGTGGCTGGGTACCCGCCGCCGCCGACATCGACGGCGTGGAGGAGTCACTCGTCCCCGGCTCGCCGGTGAAGGCCCTCATCTGCGCCTATCCCGGGGACAACGCGCATCCGGGTGGTGAGCGGCTGGCCGGTTCGCGAACGCTGACGGATCAGGCGGCGGCGATGGCCCGTGACCTCGCCTACCTCCCGGTGACCACCACCCCCGTAGACCGTCCGTGCACGCTGATGGGGGGACCGATGACCAACTACCTCATCCGGTTCGCCTACCCCGACGGCCGCGCCCTGTGGGTGGGCAGCGCCGAGGAGGTCAACCACTGCGTGAGGACCACCAACGGCACGGCCGGCAGCAACTCCTACGCCGGGCCCGCCATCACCACCGCCTACAAGGACGGAATCTGGCAGCCCGCACCGCCGGACGACCCCTGCCGGGGCCCCGGCGACCGCCGGGGCCAGGACGAGCTGATGGTTCCCGGACGACCCGGCCGCCTCACCGTGTGCAGGGACGCCACGTACGTGAGGCCGCCCTACCGGAAACGGCACGGCAGGGACATCGCCCGCGCCCTGGCCGCGACACTGAACTCTCTGGACACCGTACCGAGCCAGAACACATGCCAAGGACTCGGAGGCGCTAACGAACGCGGCATCCGACTCATATTCGACTATCCACAAGGACCCGCCGCTGCGGTAACGATCTCGATGAACTGCGTCCCCGCCATCAACAACGGCCTGCTCCAGGCCGACCTGGACGACCGTGCCCGCGACCAGATCCTCCGCCTCGCCCCATCGTGACGATGGAACAAGTAGGCGAACCCTGATGATCTTGAGCGCATAGCAACTGTCATGATGCCCCCACCTGGTGCTTCACCGGTTGTCGCTGAGCGGCCCCCCGTGGTCGCGGGTCAAGCCGACGAACACCAGGGCTACTTCGATCTCGCCGATACGCCGCGGACCCAGGCCCCAGATCTGATCGGGGTGTCCTGTCCGCCAGCGGCTGTTGTGGCGGACGATGGTCAGCCGTTCTTCTCTGTCTGTCCCCACGTAGTCGGCCCACTGATTGATCCGGTCGGGCCTGGCCGTACGCCAACGCTCCCAGACATGTCGTGCGTCGGAGGAGGGGCTATCCCATCCTCAGAGGGCGACCAGGTCCACCCGTTCACGGCTGAGCGGCGAGGGTCGCCAGTCGATGATCTCGCCCATCCAGAAATCCGCGAGCGGATTCCCTGCCGTATCGAGCATCCGGAGCGCCTCCAGCCCCAGCGGGTTCCTCTGGCGGTAGCGCTTGGATCCGCTGAGGTAGGCACGCATCTGCTGGGAGGGAAGGCAACCCAGGATTTCGACGGTCACAAGTTCGTCGTCCTCCAGTGCCTCGGCGAAGACACCTTCGGCATCAAGGCAGGAGCCACAGATTTGCTCATCTTTGTCAAACAGGAGAAATTTCGGCTGGACATCATCCACGTGTCTCACGCTCACCGGTAATCGGATGACGTTGCTGTCAGGGGTGCTGTCACTGGAGATCAAAAAAGCCCCGAACGGTATTCGTTCGGGGCGTTTGTACTGCTCAGCTGCTGTGGTCAGGGGCGGGGTCGAACCGCCGACCTTCCGCTTTTCAGGCGGACGCTCGTACCGACTGAGCTACCTGACCTTGGTGGTGGATCGAACACCTACCTGAGCGGTCCTGACGGGACTTGAACCCGCGACCTCCACCTTGACAGGGTGGCGAGCACTCCAAACTGCTCTACAGGACCTTGCTTGGCTGGGGCTTTTGTCCCCGGCCTTTCTGGCTTTGCCAGCCTACCAGTTCTTCGGAGGTCTTCGACCTGCCGTTTCCCTGGCGAGCCTTGGCTCTACCGGTGCCCCCAACGGGATTCGAACCCGTGTCGCCGCCTTGAAAGGGCGGTGTCCTAGGCCACTAGACGATGGGGGCTCGGGACTCGCGTCCCGTTCCTTCGCCGTGCTCCGCTGGAGACCTCTGAAGCATAGGGGACTTTTGCCCCGTTGCCAAAGCGGCTTTCCGGCCTACGGCGTCGGTGTGACGGTGATGGACCCCGTTGGAGACGGGGCAATCGTCGGCACAGGAGAAATTGTACGGCCAGGCTCGGTCTCAACGTGACGCTGGATCTGAACCGACTGCTCACCGAGCCCTCCCAGGGTGATGTCGTCCCAGGCCCTCAGGCGGTGCGTGTCGGCGTCGAAGTACAGAACCGAGGCCGCGACAGGGGTGGGTTCGTCGTGTTCGAGGGCTCGCAGCCCGGCGCCGCCGGTGGACCCCTGGACCAGGAGGCGGCTGCCGGAGGGCAGCAGTTCGGTGGATCGCTCGTGCGAGTGGCCGGTGAGGATCATCGGAGCCGCGCCGGAGAAACCCTTGGCGATCGTCGGGTCGTGGACGGCGATCAGGTCGACCTGCTTGGGGAGCCGGGCCAGCTTTGCGGCGTGGGAGCGGCCCAGCGCGTCGAGGGATTCGAGGTTGGAGTCGACGGAGACGGACTTGTCGGGGGTGAACCGGGGGTCGCCCAGGCCGTAGACGCGCAGCCCCGCCACGGTCTTGGCCGAGTCGTCGAGGACGACCGCGCCCTTCTGCCTGCTTACGGCCCGCTGGGTGGTCATGGAGTCGTGGTTGCCCCTGACGAAGACGTACGGGACGCCGAAAGTGCCGATCTCCTCGACGAACTTGTCCTCGGGGCCGGTGCCGTGGTCGGTCAGGTCGCCGGTGTCGATGATCGCGTCGATCTTGAACTGGGTGGTGACCGAGCGGATGAGGTTCCAGGCGATGGGGCTGAGGTGGATGTCGGAGACGTGCAGTATCCGGATCGAGGTGGGGTCGGCGTCATAGACCGGCAGCGCGGAGACGACGTCGTAGAGCTGGGAGACGTTGTTGACGAGCTTGGCGAGCTGGACCCGGTAGGACTCGAACCTGGTCACGATCGACTCGGCGTCGCCGACCAGCGTCGGAGCGCCTGCCAGCAGGCCGGTGTACTTGGGTTCCACCACGGAGTCCGGCCGGAAGGTCAGGGCGACGGCGGCGCCCGTGCCGGCGATCGCGACGGCGACGCCCAGCGTGCCCGCGAGGGCAGGTCCTGGGCGGCGGAAGACGATCAGGGACGTGACCAGGGCGCCCGCCAGGCCGCAGAAGGCGGCACGCACGATCAGCGTCCTGACTCCGTTGCCCAGTTCCTCCTCCAGGAGCGCGGGGAGCCGGTCAGCCGAGAACCTGGGGTCGTCCAGGAACCCGCGCGCCCGGTCGGGGTTGATGTTCTCCAGGGTCACCCGGAGGCCGACCGGGGCGTTGTGCGTGTCGAACAAAAGTGTGCCGAAAGGGTGAGCATCCAACACGGTCTCCCCGGTCCACGAGGGCTCGGCGGACAGGCCGAGCTCCACCGGACCGACATTGGACCGTACCGCCCCGCCGAGCATGATGCCGAGCCACGCACCCGCCAGTGCGACGGCGGCGACGGCCGTGGTGCGGGCGATCCGCCTGCCCGCGCGACCGGTGGCGAGCCGACGGGTCCTCTGGGTCCAATCAGCGAATTTCATGGGCCTCCACCTCGCCCCGGGAACACCGGGGCAGAATGACAGGTGTGATCGAGATCTCGCGGGAGAAGTTTGAGGAGCTTGTGGCCGAGGCTCTGGACACCATTCCCCCCGAGCTGACGAAAGTGATGGACAACGTGGTGATCGTCGTCGTCGACGACCCGCCCGAACCAGATCTTCTGGGTCTTTACACCGGCATTCCCCTGACCGAACGTGGCGACTGGTACGCAGGAGTGCTACCCGACCGGATCGAGATCTACCGCAGGCCGATTTGCTCGATCTGCGAGACCGAGGAGCAGGTCATCGAAGAAGTGCAGATAACGGTCGTCCACGAAATCGCCCACCATTTCGGCATCGACGATGACCGGCTGCACGAGCTGGGCTGGTAACTAGCCCCGCACAACACATCAAAACCCCCGTTCCTGAAATATCACAGCTTATCATTACGGTTTGCATGCGCTTGATTGCTTTCGGTTGCGCGTCGGCCCTGCAGCAGGCACCGTAGGTTACACAGTGAACACCCACAGTCAGTGTGCCTGCGAGCTCAGCGGAGTCCTATGGCGGCGACCAAGTCCGGCCGACTACCCGGGCGGCACCGCCGTCCGGCGGAACGCCAAGCGACCTACGGCGAGGTCATCGCCATCGGCGAGTTCCGCGCGCTCTGGATCGGCCAGGGGCTCTCCCTCCTCGGCGACCAGCTCTCCCGGGTGGCGCTGTCCGTCCTGGTCTTCGAGCGGACGGACTCGCCCCTGGCCACGGCGTCGGTCTATGCCCTGACCTACCTGCCACCGATCATCGGCGGGCCGCTCCTCGCGGGACTCGCCGATCGCCACGCCCGCCGGCGCATCATGCTCGTCTGTGACGTGCTCAGGGCCCTCCTGGTCGCGCTCATGGCGATCCCCGGCACCTCGTTCGCCATGCTGTGCGCGCTGGTCTTCTGCGTGGTGCTGCTCAGCGCGCCGTTCTCGGCGGCGCGGGCGGCGCTCCTGCCGGAGCTGCTCACGGGCGACCGCTACGTCGCGGGCTCCGCCCTGCAGAACATGACCAATCAGGGCGCGCAGATGCTCGGCTTCGCCGCCGGCGGCTTCCTGATCATGGGAATGGGGCCGTACCGCGCGCTGGCCCTGGACGCGGCGACCTACCTGGCCTCCGCGCTCATCATCGTCTCGGGCGTACGGCGGCGTCCCGCCCCCATCTCCGCCGACGAGAGCCGGCCCTCGATGTGGACGATGACCCGCGCCGGCGCCAGGCTGGTCTTCGGCGACCCCCGGCTACGGACGCTGGTGCTCTTCGCCTGGCTCTGCGGCTTCTACGTGCTCCCCGAGGGGATCGCGGCCCCGTACGCCGGTGAGCTGACCGGAAATCCCCGGCAGCTCTCCCTGGTCACCGGTCTGCTGATGGGGGCCATGCCCACCGGTACCGTCGTCGGCGCGTTCCTGTTCAGCCGCTACGTCAGCCCGTCGAACCGGCTGCGGTCGATGGGCTGGATGGCGATGCTGACCTGCGCACCGCTGATCCTGTGCGCGGCGCGGCCGCCGCTGCCCGTGGTGCTGCTGCTCTGGTTCGTCTCGGGGCTGGGCGGGGCCTACCAACTCGCGGCCAACGCCGCGTTCGTACAGTGCGTCCCCGCCGAGCGGCGGGGACAGGCATTCGGGCTGGTCCAGTCGGGCCTGCTGGCCTCCCAGGGCGTCGGGATCCTGGTAGGCGGGGCCGCGGCCGACCACCTCGGCCCCGAGATGGTGGTGGCACTGGCCGGCGCGACCGGACTCGCCGTGGCGGCCGCGCTGGCCGTGCTCTGGAGGGCATCCCGCAGGGAGATCATCGAGAGGGTTCGCGCCGAGGCGAACTCCTGACTCACCCCTGGGTGCGGGGGTCGTCGCTACGCGGCGGCACCGTGCCGTACGGGGCCGAAGGGGGCTGGGGAGCCTGGTAGGGGGGATACTCGGGGGCCTGCTGGTGCGGAGCGCGGTGCTGGCTGGTGGCCTTGGCCCAGCCCTGCTCGGCCTTGGTCTTGGCGTCCACCCAGATCGGGTTGTCCTTGTTCTTGTCGATCAGGTCCTGGAGGACCGACCTGTCCTTGTTCTCCTCGGGCAGGAGCACCCAGCCGATCGCGTAGACCGCCACCCCGAGACCACCGAAGAAGGTGGCGACGGCGAGGGCCGCGCGGATGATGTTGGGGTCCACCCCGATGTAGCGTCCGAGGCCGGAGGCCACACCGGCGATGATGCGCCCGTCCCTGGTTCTGCGGAGCTGCTTGACGCCGGAAAAGTCGTTTTCGTTCATGTATTAAGACTGCCCCGTGGCGGGTCCTCATCACATCGGGACTTCCCCTGGCGCAACCCTGACATCCACCCTGTTCGGCCCGGCAATACCCTGACAGGGCCGAACAGAGAGGAAAACCCATGGACGACCTCCTGCGTATCGACGACACGCTCTCCGAGGAGCAGCGACTCATCCGCGACACCGTGCGGGACTTCGTCGCGGACCGGGTGCTCCCTCATATCGGCGACTGGTTCGAGGAGGCCACCTTCCCCGCCCGCGAGCTCGCCCCGGCGCTCGGCTCGCTCGGCGTGCTGGGCATGCACCTTCAGGGGTACGACTGCGCGGGCCTCGACGCCGTCTCGTACGGGGTGGCCTGCCGCGAGCTGGAGGCGGGAGACTCCGGACTGCGGTCGTTCGTCTCCGTGCAGGGCTCGCTCGCGATGTTCCCGATCTGGAAGTACGGCTCCGCCGAGCAGAAGGACGAGTGGCTGCCCCGGATGGCCGCGGGCGAGGCGATCGGCTGCTTCGGCCTGACCGAGCCCGACCACGGCTCCGACCCGGCCGGCATGCGCACCCACGCCAAGCTGGACCCCTCGGGCGACTGGATACTCAACGGCGCCAAGATGTGGATCACCAACGGCTCGATCGCCGACGTCGCGGTGGTCTGGGCGCAGACCGAGGACGGCGTCCGCGGCTTCTTGGTGCCCGCGGACACCCCTGGCTTCACCGCCCCGGAGATCCACCGGAAGATGTCCCTGCGGGCCTCGGTGACCTCGTCGCTCTACTTCGACGACGTCCGCCTGCCCGCCTCAGCCGTGCTGCCCGGGGTGCGCGGCCTGAAGGGCCCGCTGTCCTGCCTGTCCGAGGCGCGCTTCGGCATCCTGTGGGGCGTGGTGGGGGCCGCCCGCGCCTGCCTGGAGTCCGCGGTCGACTACTCCACCTCCCGTATCCAGTTCGGCAGGCCCATCGGCGGCTTCCAGCTGACCCAGGAGAAGCTCGCCTGGATGTACGTCGGGGTGGGACAGTCACAGCTCACCGCGCTCCATCTGGGCCGCCTCAAGGACGCGGGGACCCTCACCCCCCGCCAGGTCAGCTTCGGCAAGCTCGCCAACGTCCGCGCCGCCCTGGACATCGCCCGCCAGGCACGCTCCATCCTGGGCGGCAACGGCATCACGCTGGAGTATCCGGTGATCCGGCACATGAACAACCTGGAGAGCGTGCTGACCTACGAGGGCACCCAGGAGATCCACACGCTCGTGCTCGGTGAGGCGCTGACCGGCATCCCCGCCTACCGCTGACGCTTCCGCATGCGTCCGAAGGTCCCGCAGGGCCCTGACACGCGCTCTGCCCGTGTCCGGCGCGCTCGGGCTACCTTCGGCGGGGGTGGCGCTGGGGCAGGCCGCAGGAGCGCCACTCGGGGGCCTGGGCCGCCCGCTCCAGCTTCTCCGCCCAGGAGACTCCCGTGCGCAGGTAGAACCGGAGCAGCTCGGCGGTGGCGCGGGCGTCGGCCAGCGCGGCGTGGGCCCCGAGGAGCGGGATACCCGCGCGCTCGCAGCAGGCGGCGAGCGTCCACCTGCCGTCGGGGATGAAGCCCGGTGCCAGCCGCTGCGTGCACAGGGTCTCGGTCACCCACTCGCTGCCGGGCAGGTGCCGCAGGAAGCGCAGGTCGAAGGAGGCGTTGTGGGCCACCAGGACCCGGCCGGCGATCCGCTGCCAGACCTCGTCCAGCAACTCCTCGATCACCGGCGCGCCCGCGACCATCGCGCCGGTGATGCCGTGGACGTGCACGGCCCCGGTGCCGCGCCTCGGATTGACCAGCGAGTGCCACTCGTCGACGGTCTCGCCCTGGGCGTTCAGCGAGATGAGCGCTATCTCGCAGATCCGGTCGCCCCTGGAGGGCGAGAAACCCGTGGTCTCCACGTCGACCACGACATACCCTTGCCGCGTGGAGACATGTGCACTGCGGGCGGGCTCAAGCCCCGAGCTCGTCATGCCCGCCACTCTAGGAGCCGCTCCCGCCCTCCACCTGCCGTTCCGCAAACAGGTGACCGCGAATGGGCCTGGCGACGGACGTTAGTGGACACTATCCTCGGTACGCTGTCACCTGCGGGGCGTTAGCTCAATGGTTAGAGCTGCGGACTTTTAATCCGTAGGTTCTGGGTTCGAGTCCCAGGCGCCCTACCACTCGCGAGCAGGAACGTAGGCTCTGACCTGGGCCTACGTTCCTGACGATCTTTCTCCGACTATGCAGCCGTCTGCCACCGGTCCCGGAATATACGCGGAATGGGATCGACGACGTTCCCCCGGGTCAGCTCAGAGGTTCCGGAAGCTCGCGGAGCGATTCCGGGGCCACGGTAGCCGACACGACGAAGGACCCCGAGGGCTACCCGGAGTCCTTCGTGTCCTGCTGTTGAGAATGTCACGTCGTGAGCACTTCCAAGATCCGCTTGTTGGCCACCTCGTGCTGGCCGTCGATGCACTTGGCGTAGACCTTGAGAAGCACGTCCACTCCGTGCCCCGCCCGCTCCGCCACCTCCGGCGCGTGGACCCCCGCGTTCAGCCAGAGCGAGACCGCCGCGTGCCGCAGGTCGTACGGCCTACGCGCGAGCGGTGAGGCGACCTGGTCAGGCGTGAAGGCGTAGGACCGGGCCTGCTTCCAGACCATCGAGACCGTGGAGCCGGGGAAGGTCTGGCCGGTACGGGTTCGAAACAGCCGTGAAGGGTGTCAATATTCGGCCGATGCTGTTGACCTGCGGTTCCGCTGCTGATCCGGGTCGGTGTTCAAGCGGGGCGTCGGTACTCCTTGATCAGACCTCCGAGGACGTCGTGGCGTTGGATCGAGCCGATCGGTAGCAGGATCACGTTTGGTTCGTCGCCGGGTGCGTGAAGGTCCAGGGATCTGTGCGGTCGTCGATCGTTGTAGTGGGCGGCGTACTTGGCCAGTACAGTCCGTAAATGCTGTTCTCCGAAGATCAGCATTCGATCGGTGCATTCGGATCGCACTGTGCGTACCCACCGCTCGGCAAATGCGTTCGCTCGAGGCGCCCGGGGCGGGATCTTGGTCACCTTGGTGCCGTTGTCCGCGAGGACAGCATCGAAGACCCGCGTGAACTTCGCGTCCCTGTCGCGGATCAGAAATCGGATTGCGGTCGCACAGTCGCCCAAGTCGATGAGGAGGTTACGGGCCTGCTGGGCTACCCAGGCGCCGTCCGGATTGGCGGTCACCCCAAGGACATGCACCATTCGGGTGCCGACCTCCACGACGAACAGGACGTAGAGCCGGCGCAGGGTGACGGTATCGACGGAGAAGAAGTCGCATGCCAGCGTGCTGGCGGCGTGGACGCGCACGAAGTCCCGCCACCGATCGTCGTGACGCCGGGGTGCCGGCCCGAGGCCGGCACGCTTGAGGATCCGGCGGACCGTTGAACCACTCACCCGATATCCCAGGCGCTTCAGTTCACCACGGATCCGTTCAGAGCCCCAGGATCGATTTTCTGTGGCCAGGCGTTCGGTCAGCGCCACGATCTCAGGATCGGTCGACGGGCGACCTCGTTTGGGGTAGGTCCACTTCCGGGTGACCAGGCGGCGATGCCAGCGCAGGAGCGTGCCCGGCGTGACCAGCCGGTGCGCCCGAAGCGCTTTTGGCAACCCGCGGGTCAGGGCTGACAAGATCGCCCGGTCCGGCCAGGACAATCGCGGTTGTCCGGTTTGACGACGTAGTACCGCGATTTCGTGACGCAACACCAGGATCTGCAGGCCCTTGGAGGCGTCACTGCGCGCCAGCAGGCACAGCCAGCCGACCACCCGACAGAAGATCAGATATACAAGACGGAACACCACAGGCGTCGAGGATGCCCAACACCAGCCACCGCATCAGCCCAGGTCGCCAGCCAGAGCCGAATAATGACACCGTTCAGGCTCACTCCGATGTCCTTCGCATCGAAATAGTCCAGAGCAGACAGGGTCCGTTCACGGCTGCACGACACTCTGTCACGAAGGGGGATGGAACGCGTCTACGCCTACTTCCGCAGCAAGGAAGCCCTCTATGAACATGTGGCGTCGATAGAGCTGGCCGCCGCCGAGGCTATCCATCTGGACCCGGCCGACCTGCCCTCCTACGCCGCCCAGATGTTCGACTATCTCACCGCCCACCCCGACCAGCATCGGTTCATCGCCTGGGGCCGCCTCGAACTCGCCGCCGAACGCTCAGGCGAGGAGCCCGGCCCCTACCGGGAGGCCATCGTCGGCAAGCTGGAGCGGATCCGCCGCGCGCAGCAGGACGGCCTCCTCGATGCGACCTGGGACCCGATCGACATCGTGGCCCTGGTGTTCCAGATTGCCCACACCTGGAGCGACCAGGCAGAACTCGCTGCCCTCGCCCCCCACGCCGCCGCCGACCCCACCCGGGCCGCCCGTCGCGCCGCCGTCATCCGCGCTGTTACCATCTTGTTCCCTCCCGCCCAGCCCACCACCTGACATACGCCCCGGCCACGTCGGGAACGGCCGCAGCCCGGCTGTGGCCGCCACCTTGGCGACCGTGACCCGCCGGGCCAGGATCTCCTGAATGTCCTCGAGTCCGATGCCAAGCTCACGCAGCGTCCGTACCAGCTCGAACCGGGCCACAGCCGCCGCCTCGAACAGCCGATATACCCGCCCGCCGACCAGCCCTACCGCACCGGTACCGGAAGGAACGGCGACATCGCGACGCGGTGTGGCCAGAGGCCCGGATGTTGTCTGGCAAAATGAGCCCATGACTGGACGAGGTCGCCCGCCGGACCCCGACCTGGAAGCCCGGGTTCACGCTGCGGCGCTCGACCTGTACGGCGAGGTCGGCTGGGCGGGATTCAGCCTCGACCTGGTGGCGCGCCGGGCCAGGGTGGGCAAGGCGGCCCTCTACAGCAGGTGGGGCACAGCAAGGAGAAGCTGATCGTCGATGCGCTGGCGAGCCTCTGCGGCAAACAACCTCTCCAGTATCAGTCGGGATCGCTGCGGGCGGACCTGATCAGCATGGCCAGGTACATCCTCGACGGCTATTTCGAGCGCCGGGGCCTGGTCGTCCTGCGGGCCCAGGTCGAGGCCAAGGTCTATCCCGAGCTGTTCGGTCAGGCGCTGGAGCGTCACCAGCGCGAGAGCATGAGGATCGGCCGCTCGATCGTGGTGAGCGGCATCGACAGCGGAGAACTGCCCCAGGGGACGTCCCCGGCGCTCGTCCTGGACGCGGTCGCGGGGATCCTCACCAACCACGTCCTGTCGACACCGATCAGCCAGATGCCCGCCCTGATGGAGCGCAGAGACAAGTACGTCGAGGAGACCGTCGACTTCGTGCTGTCCGCCGTCGGCTACCGGCCCGCAGATCAGAACGCCTGACCGCTTCACTCGTTCACCCGCTGACCGTGCGGTGCGGCGGCACGCGTGGGGGCGGGCCACCGCACCGCACGGATGAGGAGGTCAGGAGGCGAGTTCCCGGACCCGCTCGATCAGCCGCACCCGTTCCTCGTGGGTACGGCCCAGCGGGTTGACGGTGACCGTGGTGACGCCGGAGGCCTTCATCGCGGCCAGACGGTCGCGGACGAAGCCCTCGGAGCCGATCAGCGACATGTTCTCCAGCAGTTCGCGCGGCACAAGGGCGGCGGCCTCGTCCTTCTTGCCGGACAGGTACAGCTCCTGGATCTGCTCGGCCTCCTTTTCATAGCCGTAGCGCCGGGTCAGGTCGTTGTAGTAGTTCCTGCTCTTGGCGCCCATGCCGCCGATGTAAAGGGCGGTCATCGGGCGGCCGAGATCCAGCGCGTCCGCCACGTCGTCGCCGATGGCGAGGCTCGCCTGGGCGACGACGTCCAGCTCGCCCAGCGCCGGGTCGCGCTTGGCCGTGCCGGCGGCCAGCGCTCCGCCCCACACGTCGGCGGCTTTCTCCGGCAGGTAGAAGACGGGCAACCAGCCCTCGGCGATCTCGGCGGTGAGCTCGACGTTCTTGGGACCGATGGCGGCGATCAGGATCGGGATGCGCTCGCGGACGGGATGGTTGATCAGCTTGAGCGGTTTGCCGAGGCCGGTGCCCTGCCCTTCGGGGAGCGGGAGGGTGTAGTGCCTGCCGTCGTGGATCACGGGCTCCCGCTTCCACACCTTGCGGCAGATCTCGACAACCTCACGGGTACGGCCCAGCGGGTCGGTGTACGGCACGCCATGGAAGCCCTCGATGACCTGCGGGCCGGAGGTGCCGAGGCCGAGGGTGAAGCGGCCGTCGGAGACGTGGTCCAGGCCGGCCGCGGTCATCGCGAGCAGGGCAGGCGTGCGGGAGTAGATCGGCAGGACGCCCGAGGCTATCCGCACCCGCGTGGTCATCGCCGCGATGTAGCCCATCTGGCTGACCGCGTCGAAGCCGTACAGCTCGCCCACGAACACGCTGTCGAGGCCGGCTTTCTCGTAGTCGGCCAACTCGGCCACGGTGTCCTTGAAGCCACCCGTGTAGTTCAAGCTCATGCCGATCCGCATCGCGGTTTCCTCCTTCGACTCACGCAGCCTGCGCGGCCGCGCGTGCGAGGCGGGCCGCCTCCACCTTCGCGGCGTCGCGTTCCGGATTCACCAGCAGCGCGAACAGCGCTCCCCCCACGATGGCGATGCCGCCCATCAGCATGAACACGCTGGTGTAGCCCTGGGCGAGCGTGCCCGCCGACCGGGCGTCGTCGAGGATGAATCCTGTGATCCACGGCCCGGCGGCGGCGAGGAAATGGTTGGCGGCGAGGCCGATCAACAAGACGCT
Organism: Streptosporangium sp. NPDC002607; assembly: GCF_053592655.1. Classification (NCBI taxonomy): domain Bacteria; kingdom Bacillati; phylum Actinomycetota; class Actinomycetes; order Streptosporangiales; family Streptosporangiaceae; genus Streptosporangium; species Streptosporangium sp. NPDC002607. The sequence continues at coordinate 118,863 of NZ_JBSFWD010000016.1, read as the reverse complement.
CGTCCGCTGTGCGACCGGGGTTATCTGCACGAGAGCCGGATTCGCCACGGCGTAGATGCTCATGGCCAGCCCGTAGCCCATCATCAGCAGGGCGATCGGGAGCACCACTCCGGAGGCGAGGGGCAACACGACGAGGAAGACGCCGCCGAGCGCGAGCAGCACCCCGCCCCACAGCCCTCGGGCCTTGCGGGTGGGTGTGCCCCGCCTGATCATCCGGTCGCCCAACCCGCCGTTCAGGTACAGGAACAGCATCGCGGCGATGCTCGGCACGCCGAACAGCGATCCCGCCGTCACCGCGGAGAATCCCAGCCCTACCTGGAAGTAGGACGGGAGCCAGGTGAGGACGACGACCCCGAGCATCTGCGCCGCGGTGGACGCGGCCACGTACCCGATGAAGGTGCCGGTCGCCAGGATGGACCGTACCGGCGCACGCGATCCCGCTCCCTGCTCGGTCGTTCCCTGCTCGCCCAGTCCCTGTGTTGTCGCCGTTTCGGTCTCGGCCTTGCCGTACGGCCCCACTCGGCCGATGAACAGCCAGGCCAGCCCCCAGACGAAGCCCAGGATCGCCACTGCGAGGAAGCCCGCCTGCCAGCTGTAGGCGGCGATGATGAAGGCCAGTGGCGGGGCGAAGATCAGTTTGCCGAACGAGGCTCCCGTGGTCAGCACCGCCGCGGGCAGTCCGCGCCGGTCGTTCGGCCACCACGAGTAGGCGACCGCGTGCGATACCGGCAGGGCAGGGGCATCCATCGCGCCGAGCATGAGCCGCGTCGCCAGGAGCAGCCCGCCTGACGCGACGAAGAAGATGGGTAGCTGGAACAGCGACCACACCACGACGAGGGTGAAGAGCGTGCCTTTGAGGGGCAGCCGATCGGCCACGAAGGCGAACAGCAGCGCCGAGACCGGGCCGAGCAGCCCTCCGGCGCTGGCGATGGCGCCGAATTCGGCGGCGGTCAGCCCGAGGTCCGCCATCGCCGGCTGCGCGACGAGCCCGAGAATCGCCTTGTCCAGATATGAGATCAGAGTGCATCCGAGCAGCATGAAAGTTACGGCCCAGGCCATGACCGGACGGTGCTTCGTCGCGCTCGCTTTGGTGTCCGTCGTGTCCGGTTCGCGCTGCGGCTGAATACGCTCGCTCACCATGATGGCTCCTTCTAAAGAAGATGTCGCAAACCACGCGTGCGGCTCGAAGGCCAACAGCGCGTGTGTGAAATGGGGGGAGAATGCGGCCAGGCGTCGGCCTCTGATGGCGATGCGGCCTGGAACGCCGGATTCGGACTGGGGGGTGTGCTCGCTCAGCAACGATGAGCAGGTGCCGGCTGCGGCTCTATCGGGCCCTGTCCACAATGGTGCTCATGCGCGACAACTTGTGATTTCCCGGGTCGTCGATGGCGGTCTCGGGAGAGAAGGGTCAGGAGTTGAGCTGGGGGGCGAAGAGGCTCGGGGGAAGTCCGTCGGCGACCGGGCGGAAGCTGCGTTCCACGAGGTCGGCGAACTGGTCGAACTGCCACGGGCCGGTGCTGGTGATCTGGCGGATGATCTCGGGGTTGTTGTAGAGGCCGACCTCGTAGCCGGCGGCGGCGACGGTGCGGCCGGTGAGCCAGCCAGAGCGTTCGCCGGCCAGGTACAACGCGATGGGCGCGATGTTGTCCGGGGACATCCGGCTTTCGACCGGCTTCCCGGTGTCCGGGTTGTTGAGGCGCCTGTCGTCGGGGATGGTGGCGGTCAGGCGGGTGGCCGCGCCGGGGGCGATGGCGTTGGCGGTGACGCCGTAGCGGGCCATGGCCTGGGCCAGGGAGTAGGTCAGGCCCACGATGCCCATTTTGGCCGCGGCGTAGTTGGGCTGGCCGGGCGAGCCCTCCAAGCCGGAGAGGGAGGTGAAATTGATGATCCGGTAGTTGCCGGCGGGGTTGCGCTGCTGGCGCCAGTAGGCCGTGGCGGGGCGGATGGTGCTGTAGTGGCCTCTGAGATGGACGCGGATGACGGTGTCCCAGTCCTCCTCCGTCAGGTTGAAGATCATGCGGTCGCGGAGGATGCCGGCCACGTTGACCAGCACGTCGAGCTTGCCGTACCGGTCGAGGGCGGTGTCGACCAGTCGCTGGCCGGTGGCGGTGTCGGCGACGTCGCCGTCGTCGGCCACGGCCCGGCCGCCGGAGGCGTTGATCTCCTCGGCGATCTCGTGCACCGGTCCCTTGTCACCGCCTTTGCCGTCGGGGGTGGATCCCAGGTCGTTGATGACCAGGGACGCGCCCTCCCGCGCGAATGCCCGCGCGATCGCGGCGCCGATGCCGCGGCCACCGCCGGTGATAATGGCGACCCTGCCGTTCAGAACGCGTCGGAACTGAGGTCTTCGTCGGTTGTGACGGGGTGCTCGCGCGTGAAGAGACGTATGCCGTCAGGCGTGGTGTTGGTCACTGTCGTGCTCCGGTCGATGGATGTGGCAACGGAGCGCGCCCCACTCCGTCATGGTGGTCTAGAAGCGAAATGTATACATAATGCTTCTTTAACCTAGAATATACAGCGTGGCCACCATGTCAAGATATCCTGCGAGATTGGCGACTGCTGCTGCACCAGGCGGCCATCCTTGGTGGTTATCCCAGGTGGGAGGCATCCCGAGAGCTATACAGGAACCCGGGCGGGGCCCGCTGCGTTCCTCTCGGAGCATCGTGCGTTCACGGCAATCCGAAATCCTCAGGTATACATGGCGAGCAAGGCTCATCGAATACGGCGGGTGACCAGCCATGCGTAGATGGCCTGCCCCAGGCCAATGAGGAGTATGGCGATCGCACCCACCAGCACCCACCGGGTGCCGAGATACTCGGCGGCCAACCCTGAAGGGTGTCAATATTCAGCCGATGTTGTTGACCTGCGGTTCCGCTGCTGATGCGGGTCGGTGTTCAAACAGGTCTTCGGTACTCCTTGATCAGACCTCCGAGGACGTCGTGGCGTTGGATCGGGCCGATCGGTAGCGGGACCACGTTTGGTTCGTCGCCGGGTGCGTGAAGGTCCAGGGATCTGTGCGGCCTTCATCGTTGTAGTGGGCGGCGTACTTGCTCAACACGGTCCGCAGATGCCGTTCCCCGAAGATGATCATTCGATCAGTGCATTCGGATCGCACTGTGCGTACCCACCGCTCGGCAAAGGCATTCGCTCGAGGCGCCCGGGGAGGGGTCTTGATCACCTTGGTGCCGTTGTCCGCCAGGACATCGTCGAAGACCTGGGCGAACTTCGCGTCCCGGTCGCGGATCAGAAATCTGATTACGGCCGCACGGTCGCCCAGGTCGATGAGGAGGTTACGGGCCTGCTGGGTTATCCAGGCGCCGTCCGGATTGGCGGCCACGCCAAGGACATGCACGATTCGGGTGCCGACCTCCACGACAAAGAGAACGTAGAGTCGGCGCAACACCAGGATCTCCATGTCCTTGGAGTTGTCACTGCGCGCCAGCAGGCACAGCCAGCCGACCACCCGACAGAAGATCAGATACATAAGACGCAACACCACAGACGTCGAGGATGCCCGACGTCAGCCACCGAATCAGCCCAGGTAGCCAGCCAGAGCCGAATAATGACACCGTTTACCCATTCCCCGACGATCGCTGCTGTAGCTACGTCCGGGGGGTGAATATTTCTTTCGCCCTCATTCCTGCACAAGAGAATTACGACTGGGGGACCAGTCAAGGGCTCGGAAGATTCTATTCACATGATCGAATTATCGACGAAGACGATTTCTTCCTTAGGCTGTACAACGCCGCCGGAAATCTTGGCAAATTAGATCTTGTGAAGGCTTACTGGATCTGGTTCGATTCAGCCAAGCCGATCCGGATCGTGCGCTCACTCCTAGGTTATTGGGAGGCTGCGGCCGGTATCAGGCCGTGCGTGGACAGCCGGGTTCAGGTGACTGCGCTTCGTGGAGGGTTCACAAACCATCAAGCAGGCCGGTAGCGCAGGCCGTCCATCAGCAGGTCGAGCATGCGGGCGGCCTGCTGTCGTTGGCGGGGCTCGCGGGCCGTGAGGGTGACGCCGGCCAGGGTGGCCAGGACGTCAACGGGCTCGACGTCGCCGCGGAGCGCGCCGGACTCGGCGCCTGCGTTGAGCAGGACTGTCAGGGAGCCGACGAGTTGGTCGCGGCTGTGCGCGAACGGGTTCTCGTCGGAGGCGATCACCGCGTGGAGCGCGTCCGCCATGCAGCGTTTGGTCGTCATGTAATCGACGAAGCGGTCCATCCACGCGCGGGTCGCCTCGGCGGGGGGAAGCGCGCTGACGAGTTCGTCGGCGGCCTCGCGGAGGCGGGAAAGTTCGTTGCGGTAGGCGGCCTCGATGAGCGACTCGCGGGTGGGGAAATGGCGATAAAGCGTGCCGACGCCGACACCGGCCTCTTTGGCGATCGCGTCGAGCGTGACGTCCGGACCGTCCTGCGAGAACGCGCGCACGGCGACTTCCAGTAACCGGTCGCGGTTGCGTTGCGCGTCGGCGCGCAGCGGGCGGGACACGGTGACCTCCTTGGTTGCTAATCGGAGGCCCCTCCGTTTACATTGAAGGGCGTAGCGGAGTTCCCTCCGTTTCATCGTACCGGACGGGAGAATCATGACCACACGTATCACCACGCCGTTCTCGGCCGCCTCGACCGCGGCCGAGGTGGTGGACGGCCTCGATCTCAGCGGGCGGCGGGCCATTGTCACCGGCGGCGCGTCCGGCATCGGCGTCGAGACGGCCAGGGCGCTGGCTTCCGCCGGCGCCGAGGTGACCTTGGCGGTCCGCCAGCTCGACGCGGGCGAGCGCACCGCTGAGGACATCATTGAGACCACCGGCAACAAGCAGGTCCTGGTCGCGCGGCTTGACCTCACGGACCAGGCGTCGGTCGCGGCGTTCGCCGAGGGGTGGGACGGGCCGCTCCACATCCTGGTCAACAACGCCGGCGTGATGGCCTCGCCCGAAATGCCTACGCCGGAGGGCTGGGAGATGCAGTTCGCCACCAACCACCTCGGCCATTTCGCGCTCGCCACCGGGCTGCGTCACGCGCTCGCGGCGGCCGGGGGCGCGCGGGTCGCGTCCGTCAGCTCCTCGGCACACCTGCGGTCGCCGGTCGTGTTCGACGACATCCACTTCCGCGAGCGGGCGTACGAGCCGTGGGCGGCGTACGGGCAGTCGAAAACCGCCAATGTGCTGTTCGCGGTCGAGGCGAGCCGCCGGTGGGCGGACGACGGCATCACCGTCAACGCGTTGATGCCCGGCGTAATCCGTACCAACCTGCTGCGCTATTTCAGCGAGGAGGAGCAGGAGCGGATGCACGCGGCGGTGATGGCCGACGGCGAAGCGGCTCAGTCGGTGAAGACGGTTGAGCAAGGGGCGGCCACATCGGTGCTGGTGGCCACCTCGCCGCTGCTCGCCGGGGTCGGCGGGCGGTATTTCGAGGACTGCAACGAGGCGGAGCCGAACCAGCCGGGAAGCCGCCACGGCATCGCGGCGTACGCGCTGGACCCGGAGGCCGCGGAGCGGCTGTGGCAGGTGTCACTCGACACGCTGGCCTAGGCGTGCTCCCGGCCCACTGCGGAGGGTGCTGTGGGTGCCGGCCCTGATGCTCACCGCCCACGCCGGCGGGTCGTTCGCCGCGAAGGCTCAGTTCGACGCGCGGTCGGCGTTAAACGCGTGGAACGGGCAATAAGCGCACAGCCAAGATGAGCCTCGTGGAACTCATCTCTTCTCTCCCTGCCTTCGTCCTTGCCGTAGTGCTGATCTCCGCGTCGCCGGGGCCGGCGACGGCGCTGATTCTGCGCCGCGCCGCACTGCGTGGCTTCTCCGGTGCGGTGCCCACGGTGCTGGGCCTGGAAGTGGGCCTGTACTTATGGGCGTTGCTCGCCGCCGCCGGGCTCGCTTCCCTGGTCGCCGCCTCAGAGGTGGCCTTCCTGGTCCTGCGCGTGGTGGGCGCGGCCATGCTGCTGTACCTCGGGATCAAGGCCTGGCGCTCGGCCTGGCGCAGCCGGGGCGCTGACCCAGCCGCCGGGGCGATGGAGGAGGTCGCCGAGCCAGAGCCCGGTTCCTCGCTGTCCTGGTGGAAGGCGTTCGGCGAGGGGTCGGTGGTGATGCTGGCCAACCCGAAGATCGCCGCCTTCATGATCGCGTTCTATCCGCAGTTCGTCCCCGCCGACCAGCCCCTGTTCACCACGACCGCGCTGCTCGCCGCGCTCCAGGTAGCCATCGAGATCATCCTGTACCTGGCGCTGGCGGCCGCGGTCGGCCGGGCCGGCGCGTGGTTCCGCCGCCCGGCGATCCGGCGTCGGCTCGACGCGGTCAGCGGCACGGTCCTCCTCTACCTGGGCGTACGTCTGGCGACCGACAGCCGCTGACGGTCAGCCGCCCAGCGGCGGCAGATCGAAGCCGATCCCTATTTCCGGTCCAGACCCAGGAAGACGCGGGCGGTCTGCGGGTCCATCGGCGGGCGCTGGGCCAGGGTCGCGGCCGCGGCCGCCCTGGTGACGAGTTCGGCGTTGTCCCGGACCGGCCGGCCCTTGGCGTAGGTGAGGGTGTCCTCCATGCCGACCCGCAGGTGCCCGCCCGCCGACAACGCCGCCAGCAGCACGGGCACGGACGTGCGCCCGATTCCGGTGGCCGACCAGGTGGCGCCTTCCGGGAGCGCCTGCACGGCCGCGGCCACTGTGCGCAGGTCGCCGTCGAATCCGCCTGGTACGCCCATGACCAGATCGCAGTGAATCCGGCCGCCGTGCGGCAGCCCGTACGCCGACAGCAGGCGTTGCAGGGTGGAGATGTGGCCCAGGTCGAAGAGTTCGAATTCGGGGACGATGCCCTTCTCCTGGGTGGCCTGATAGAGGTCGGTCATGAAGCCCCAGGGGTTCATGAAGACGTCGTCGCCGAAGTTCACTGTGCCGCAGGTGAGGGAGCACGCGTCGGGGGCGGCGTCGAGGACGCGCAGGCGGGCCTCGTACGGGTCGGTGACCGCGCCGCCGGTGGAGAGTTGCACCACCGGGAGGTGTGGGCGCGGAGGGCGGCGACCGTGTCCTGGAGGCGGGGCAGATCGAGGGTGGGGCGGGCGTCGTCGTCGCGGATGTGCACGTGGATGACGGCCGCGCCGGCCTGCTCGCAGGCGACGGCGGTCGCCACCAGCTCGTCCAGGGTGACCGGCAGGGCGGGGGTTCGCGTTTTGTCGGCCTCCGCTCCAGTGGGAGCGACGGTGATGAGGGTCGCGGCAGTCATGTGCCAGATATTGCCTGCTAGTGCGATGTTCCTAAATGAGGATGGAGATCCCTGCTGACCTGGGGTGATGATGGGTCCAGGGGGATCGTCATGCCGAAATTACTGTATGCGCGTCCGCCGATGAACCCCGACGAGGAACGACAGATCCGCAAACTGGCCGGATCTCGTCATGCCCCGGCCGACTGGATCATGCGGGCGCAGATAATCGTGTTCAGCTGGCAGGGGCTGCGCACCAGCGCCATCGCCGTCAAACTCGGCTGCCACATGCAGACCGTGCGCGAGCGGATCGAGCGGTTCAACGCCGAGAGCCTGGCCGGGCTCGCCGACCGGCCCGGCGTGGGGCGCAAGCCGCGGATCACCGAGGTCGAACGCGGACAGATCATCGCCATGGCGCGCTCGACCCCGCCGGGACGGCTGGCCCGCGACGAGGCCGGCGAGCTGACCGCAGACGACGAGAGCGGCCCCGCGCAGTGGACGCTGGACAGCCTGACCGCCGCCGCCCGTGCTCAAGGCATCCTCGTCGCCCGCAGCCAGGTCCGCCGGATCCTGCTTAAGGAGAGAGTCCGCTGGCGCCACACCCGCTCCTGGACCACTTCGACCGATCCGGACTTCGCCCCAAAAGGGCCGAGGTCATCGGCCTCTACACCCAGCCGCCGCCAGGCACCGCGGTGATCTGCGCCGACGAACTGGGGCCGGTGACCCCCCGCACCTTCCCACCCGCCCCGGGCTGGTCGCCCGACGGGCACCGGATCAAGGACCGGCTGGAGTATTCGCGCGGCACCGACAAGACCTGGGTGTACGGCGCGCTGCGCATCCGCGACGGCACCGAACTCACCTTCTGCGCGCCCTCACGCAACAGCGACGGCTGGATCCAGCTACTGGCGCAGATCGGCAAGGCCAACCGGCGCGGCCCGATCGTCGTCACCACCGACAGCCTGTCCAGTCACTTCAGCTGGCGGGTCCGGCGATGGCTGCTGCGTCACCCGCGCATCCGCCAGGTGTTCATCCCGATCAAGGCCTGCTGGCTGAACCTGGCCGAAGGCTGGTGGCGGCTACTGCGCCGGGCCGCGTTCGCCGGACAGACCTTCGCCGACGCCAGCGAGATCGCTCGTGCGGTCGCCCTCGCCACCGCGCAACTCAACGCCCGCGCCCAGCCCTGGATCTGGGGACGCCCCTCGCCACAGCCACGGACCCTCCGCCGTAAGTTCGTCTACCTGCTTTGAGGAACGGAGCACTAGCGCAGTCCGGGCAGGCCGATCGCGATCGCGGACAGGGTGCGCACCAGGGTGGGGATCATCTCGGGGCAGGCGGCGGCGAGCTCGGGCTCCTGGGCGTACAGCTCCAGCATGGTCGGGGACGGGTTGACCACCGGATAGAGGGTCCCGGCCAGGGCGCTGGCGACCTTCACCATTTCGGCGCCCTCGCTCTCGGTCAGGTCGGGGTGCGCCGCGCCCACCTCGGCCCCGAGTTCGGCGATGACCTGGAGCACGACCTGTTTGAACGCCCGCGCGGCGGCGACCGAGACGTTGTGCTCCAAGGTGGTGGAGGTCTGGCTGAGCAGGTCGCAGAAGAGGCGGCGGGCGTCCAGGGTCTCGCTGAGCACGGTGATCGGGTCGCCGCCGGCCCGGAGCAGCGGGGTCACGGCGGCCGCCCACTCCTGCCACGCGTCAGCCGCGAGTTCGAGGTAGATCTCCTCGCGAGTCCCGAAATATCGGATCACATTGGACTTGGCCAGCCCGACGGCGGCGGCCACGCTGCCCAGGCTCACATGCTGGACCCCGACCTCCAGCGCCAGCTCATGGGCGGCGGCGAGGATCGCCTCGCGCCGGAGTTGCTTCTGCTCCGGTCGCCGCGCGCGGATGAATGTCACCTGTGCCATGTCCCCGCAAGCATACAGTTAACTAAGAGAACGGTGTTCTTTTGCGGCTTGTTAAGAGGTGCGGTGTTCTGTTAGCTTGCGGCCAAGGGATTCCGAAATCGGAGGGGCGTCGTGGTCGACGTACATATACGGGTGAACGGGACGATGGAGAAGCTCGACATCGAGCCTCGGGTGAGCCTGTTGGACGCGCTGCGTGAGCATCTCGGGCTGACCGGCACGAAGAAAGGCTGCGACCAGGGTGCCTGCGGGGCGTGCACGGTGCTGGTGGACGGCGAACGGATCAGCTCATGCCTGGCGCTGGCCGTCCAGTACGCCGACCGCGACATCACCACCATCGAGGGCATCGAGCACCCGATCCAGCAGTCGTTCATCCGCCACGACGGCTTCCAGTGCGGGTACTGCACGCCCGGCCAGATCTGCTCGGCCCTCGGCATGCTGACCGAGCACGCGGCGGGCGCGCCCAGCGCGGTGACCGGGCACCTGGCCGCCGCCGAGATCGAACTGACCGCCGAGGAGATCAGGGAACGCATGAGCGGGAACCTGTGCCGATGCGGCGCCTACAACGGCATCGTGGCCGCGATCCAGGAGCACAGCCGATGAAGGACTTCGCCTACCTGAGCGCTGAGGACGTACCCACCGCCGTCCGCGCGATCACCGAGCCCGGCGCCAAGCTCCTCGGCGGCGGCACCAACCTGGTGGACCTGATGCGGCAGAACATCGAACGCCCGGACACCGTGATCGACATCACCCGGCTGCCGCTGGACCAGATCGAGGAGCTCCCGGACGGCGGGGTCAGGATCGGGGCGCTGGTCCGCAACAGCCGGCTGGCCGCGCATCGGCTGATCAGGACGCGCTACCCCATGCTCGCCCAGGCGATACTCACCGGCGCGTCCGGCCAGCTCAGGAACATGGCCACGGTCGGGGGAAATATCCTGCAACGCACCCGCTGCCCGTATTTCGCGGATCTGGCCGCGCGCTGCAACAAGCGCGAACCGGGTGCGGGCTGCGACGCGATCGGCGGGTTCAACCGGAACGCGGCCATCTTCGGCGCGTCCGACAGCTGCGTGGCCACCCATCCGTCGGACATGTGCGTGGCGCTGGCGGCGCTGGACGCGACGATCGAGCTGGAGAGCGTGCGCGGCACCCGGCGGCTGCCGCTGGTCGGCTTCCACATGCTGCCCGGGGACTCGCCGCAGCACGAGACCGCCATCGCGGCCGACGAGCTGATCACCGCGATCGAGCTGCCCGACCTGCCGATGGCGGCACGCTCCCGGTACCGGAAGGTGCGGGACCGCGCGTCGTACGCGTTCGCGCTGGTGAGCGTGGCCGCCGCGATCGAGGTGCGGGACGGCGTGATCACCGAGGCGCGGCTGGCGCTCGGCGGGGTCGCCGCGCGGCCGTGGCGGGCCCATGAGGCCGAGCGCACGCTGATGGGCGCGCCGGCGACGGAGGAGCGGTTCCTGCTGGCCGCCGACGCCGAACTGGCGGGCGCCGTCGCGCAGTCGCAGAACGCGTTCAAGATCGAATTGGCCAGGCGGGCGATCACGGCGACGCTGCGGCAGCTGCAGGTGGAGGGGAGCGCGGCATGAGGTATGTGGGACAGCCGGTCGACCGGCTCGACGGCGCCGTCAAGACCACGGGGGCGGCCCGGTATTCGGCGGAGTATTCGTACCCTGATCTGGCTTATGCCGCTCTTGTCCATGCGACGATCACGCGCGGCCGGATCACCCAGATCGACACGGAGACGGCGCGGAAGATGCCGGGCGTGCTGGCAGTGATCACCCACCGCAACGCGCCCTTGATGAAACCCCCGCCCAAGCCGACCCCGATGGATCTCAGCACGCTCATCATCGGCACCACGGTCAACTACCTGAACACCGACGAGGTGCACTGGAACGGCCAGCCGGTCGCGGTGGTCGTGGCGGAGACGCTGGACGCGGCCCGCGAGGCCGCGCACCTGGTCGAGGTGGAGTACGCCGAACTCCCCGCCACGGTGGACTTCGCGGCCGAGGAAGGCAACGCGACGCCGCAGAAGAGCACCTTGGTCGCATCGGGCGCGGCCAAGAAGGGCGATCCCGATGCGGCCCTGGCGGCCGCGCCGTTCTCGCTCGACCTGCGCTACACCACGCCCGCGGTCAACCACAACGCGATCGAACCCCACTCCACCACCGCGTTCTGGGACAAAGACCGCCTGATCCTCCACGAAGGCACTCAGAACATCACCTGGCTGCGCGACCATCTGGCGGCCCGGTTCGACGTGCCCAAGAAGGACATCCGGGTGATCTCCCCGTTCGTGGGCGGGGCCTTCGGCGGCAAGTCGCTGGTGTGGCCGGGCACGGTGCTCACCGTGCTCGCCGCGAAGGTGACGGGACGGCCTGTCAGGATGATGCTGACCAGGGAGGGCGTCTACCGCACGGTCGGCGGGCGCACGCCGTCGATCCAGCGGGTGGCGATCGGCGCGGACGCCGACGGCTCGATGACCGCGCTCATCCACACCAGCGTCAGCCAGGTCGGCAAGATCGGCGGCTGGCTCGAGGGGGTGACCTCGGTGTCCCGCCACATGTACGACGCCACCAACATCCAGGTCCAGCAGAACCTGGTCCAGCTGGACGCGCTCACCAACACGATTATGCGTGCGCCCGGCGAGGCGATCGGCTCGTTCGCGCTCGAAGCCACGGTGGACGAGCTCGCGTACCGGCTGGGCATGGACCCGATCGAGCTGCGCGCCCGCAACGAGCCCGCCCGCAACCCGGTGGACGGCAAGGCGTTCTCCCACCGCATGCTGCTCGACTGCTTCGAGCGGGGCGCCAAGGAGTTCGGCTGGGCGGAGCGCACGCCGGAGCCCGGCTCGATGCGAGACGGCAAGTGGCTGGTCGGGATGGGCGTCGCCGCCGCCTACCATCCGGCCGTCCAGTTCGCGGCCAACGTCACCGTGCGCCTGTCGGACGACGGAACCGTCCTGGTCCGCTGCGGCTTCCAGGAGATGGGCATGGGCTCGGCGACCGCCTTCTCCCAGGTCGCGGCCGACGCCCTGGGCGTGCCGCTGAGCGCCGTCAAGGTCGAGTACGGCGACACGGACCTGCCGACAGGGCCGGGCGCCGGTGGGTCCGCCCAGACCGCGAGCGTGACCGCCGGCCTGCTCGCCGCCTGCGAGAAGCTCACCAACGCCGTGTTCACGGTGGCCAGGAAGACGCCAGGCTCACCGCTGCGCGGCTGGCGCAGGGCGGACGTGGTGGCCAGGGACGGCGGCCTCTACCAGGACACCCGGGGCGAGAGCTACCAGGACATCCTGCGCCGCGCCGACCGCGCCTCGATCGAAGCCCAGGTCGGCTCGGAGACCCGGATCGGCCAGGTGACCGGCCAGGTCAGGTTCATGTCCAAGTTCATGATGGACCAGCGGCGCTGGGTGAAGGCCGCCTGCGGCGCGCAGTTCTGCGAGGTGCGGGTGGACTCCGACACCGGCGAGGTGCGGGTCTCGCGCTGGCTCGGCGTCTTCGACGTCGGCACGGTGATCAACGCCAAGACCACGGCCAGCCAGCTGCGCGGCGGCATTGTGATGGGCATCGGCATGGCGCTGGCCGAGGAGACCCTGGTCGATCCACGGAACGGGCGGATCATGAACGCCAGCCTCTCCGAGTACCACGTGCCGGTGCACGCGGACATCCCCGAGATCGAGGTGCGTTACCTGGACGATCCGGATCCGACCATGCCGCTCGGCCTGATCGGCGTGGGCGAGGTCAGCGTCACCGGCGTGGCGGGCGCGATCGCCAACGCCGTGTTCCACGCCACCGGCAAGCGGATCCGGGACCTGCCGATCACGCTGGACAAGCTGCTATGACGGTTGCCTGCGGGCGACCGCGACGCTCACCAGGCAGAGCATGCCACCGGCCAGGGTGAGCCAGCCGGGCACCTCGCCGAGAACCACCCAGGCCATCAGCACGACCATCGCGGGCACCAGGTAGGTGGTGGCGCCCAGCTTGCCCGCGGTGGTCCTGGCCAGCGCGTACGCCCAGGTGGTGAAGGCCAGCGCGGTCGGGAAGACGCCCAGGTAGAGCAGGTTGAGGGTAGCCGACAGCGGCGCGGTGCCGGCCTGCTCGATCAGCTGACCGGCGAACGGCAGGCAGACCACCGCCCCGATCACGCACCCGAACGTGGTCACCTGCAGCGCGGAGGCGTGCGCGAGCGCGGGCTTCTGGGCGACGACCGCGATCGCGTACGTCACGGCGGCCACCACGCACAGCGCCACGCCGAGAACCGACGACGAGCCTGGCTAGAGATCGCCTGCTCATGTCCAGCGCGGTTCGCGAGGCGGTGCGAAAGACCAGGCCGGGTCACAGGCCGGTCGATCGTCTGGGCTTGACATCTGGCATGGAGATGGGTGTTGATCGGGCGGAGCGTGGTTGACGGGGTGGTGGTCCTGTCTTGGTTGGTGAGGCGGGACCGGACCCCGAACTGAGGGGCGTGAGCCTCGTGGGGTGTTGCTTTCGCTGGTCATGTTCGGTGAGCTTTGGGAAGGTCGCTGTCTCGGCCGGTGTGGCGTTTTTTGGTTGCGGCCGATGTGGCGGCTGAGGCCGACTCGCTGGCCGAGTCGGGCTTTTGCAGGTCGGGCCGGTTACCTACGATGCGGTGGCCGCCCCGACTCGCATAAGGCGAGTGGGGAGTATTTCGCGTCCGCTGACACTGGTCGCCCCTGCTCCCACGCTGGCCGGGCCTGTTCCCGTGCGGGCAAAGTGCCGTGACAACAAAGAGGGCAGGCCCGCTGGAGGTCAGCGGGCCTGCCCCTGGTCTCGGGTGGTTCAGGTGGTGGTGTCGGCTGTCCTGGCCGGGAGGTTGATCAGGCGGGCTTGCTGTGTGCTGCCCGGTCCGGTGGTGATGAGGGCGGCGGTGGATTCGGCGGCGGCGCGGGCGACCTCGGGATAGACGCTGGTGTAGGTGTCGCGGGTGAACGTGGAGGAGACGTGGCCGAGGGTTTCCTGGACCACCTTGAGGTCGACTCCGGCGGCGAGCATGAGCGAGGCGGCGCCGTGGCGTAGGTCGTGCAGCCGTACCGGCGGCAGTTCGCCCGCGTAGGCGAGCAGGTAGAACTGGTCGCTGACGTGCTGCGGGTGCAGCGGTCGGCCGATCTCGTCGGTGAAGACGAATCCGCTGTCGGTCCATGCCTCGCCCGCGGCGAGTTGCTCGGCTGCTTGGCGTGCGCGGTGCCCGCGCAGGATGGTGATCGTTTCGTCGTCCAGGGCGATGACGCGGTCGCTGGCGTCGGTCTTGGGCCTGCCCTGGACCGGCTCCCAGCCGAGCTGGGTGATCTGCCAGTGCACCCCCGCAGTCCCCGCGGCCAAGTCGACGTCCTTCCAGCGCAACCCGGCCGCCTCCCCGCGCCGTAGCCCTCGCAGGGCGATCAGCCGATACAGCGCATACAGACGGTGGGTACCGGCGTGGGTCAAGAAGGCCGAGGTGTGCGCCGGAGTCCACACCATGACCGGCGAAGGCCGGGGCGTGGAAATGTAGACACTGATGAGGTTGACGCGATCGCCGCGTCGCTCCCGCTCGACGGCCAGCCGCCGCCGCAGGTCCCTGGTGTACTGAGCGACGCGCTCGTCGGTCCACACCAGGGCTTTGGGCCGTTCGGCGTCGGGCAGTTCGACGACGGCGGCCGGGTTGAAGTCGATCAGCCGGTCCTGCTTGATCGCGATGTTCAGCGCGTGGCGCAGCGTGGCGCGGATGCGGTGAATGGTGGCCGGGCCGACCGGACGCCGGTACTTGACCTTTGCGCACTGCTCGGGGTCGGCGCTGGCGCGGGCCTCGGCGATGACGTCGTTGAACTCCTCGATCGCATCGAACATACCCGCGATGTCGGAGACCCGCAGCCGATCCAGCCCGATATGCCCCAGATACGGGGTGAAGTAGAGCCGGATGTGCGCCTCGTACGAGCGGCGGGTGGTGGCGTCGATCTTCCGCTTGCGGTTGAGGAACTCCCGCATCCACTCGGCGACCGTGACTGTCGAGTTGAGGTCCTGGCGGGTGCGGACCTTGCGCCGGACCTCCTCCACCGGCGGCAGCACCTTGGTTTCCTTGAGCGTGGACAACATCAGCTCGGTGATCTTCCTGCGCAAGTGCGGGTCCTCATCCAACGCCAGCAGGGCGCGGGCGTGCTCCAGTTCGGCCTCGACCTCCTCCAGCGAGGTGAAACCGCTGCGCCGCAGCGGGTTGCGCCGCCTCCCGTCGGCATGCCCGGGCAGTTCCAGCTGGTAGGCCCACCTGCCGTGCGTGCTGCTCCACCAGTCCTCCTTCCCTCCCGGGTGGCGAAGTCTCGGACAGGTCTTGCCGAGCTTCCTGCCGGTCGTCTCATCCCGGCAGGAACATGTTTTGTAGGTGGTTCCGTTCGCCATCGTGCCTCAGCTTCTTCGTCCTCAGCGTTCCGACGGCACCCATCGCCGTCGCGGTCTCCGGCAACGCCCACGCCTGGCGCAGCGCCATCAGGTATCTGCATCTGACGCGCAACGCTGGTGCCCACATCGATCACCACCCGGGAGTCCCCCCGATCAGTCGCCATCATCTGGAGCGTGATGTCGTTGCCGTGGCCCGGCCGGACCGGCGGCCCCACGCCGCCCCGCGATGCGCACGCGGGCACAACGGAACACGGGAACATGGGAACACCGGCTGGCCGGGACGGGTGGTATCGACGCCCACCTTCACCGCCCGCGTCAAGCAATATCCGCTGATCAGATTCCCGACGACGCCCCGGACCCGAACACTTCCCTTCTAGTGGTCGTCGCAACACCCCAGCCCAGGGGATGCGATGGACTTCGAGATGCGGGACCGATCAGTCATTCAGGGGCGGAAGAAGCTTCAGGCAGAGCGGGAGGAATACTTCCGGCTCATGCAACTGGGCTACACCAACAAGGCGGCCTGCCAGATCGTCGGGATCAACCTGAGGACAGGTCGAGAGTGGCGTAACGGCAGGACAAGTGAGAACAGGACCGTGGCGCCGGCGTTCGGCCAACGGGCGCCACGGTCCACCTCCACGCGGTACCTGCGTGTAGAAGAGCGCGTCCACATCGCCGACCGGCTGCGAGAGAAGGCGTCGATCCGCGAGATCGCCCGGGAACTGGGCCGTAGCCCGTCCACGATCAGCCGGGAGATCCGGCGCAACCGTAGCCATGTCCGTGGGACTCAGTGGGCATACCGGCCCCATGCCGCGCAAGACCGTGCCGACGCGCGCCGACCGCGCCCTAAGACTGGCAAGATCGGACAGAACCCTCGGCTGCAGGACTACATCCAGCGGCATCTAGAGAAGCGGTGGAGTCCCGAGCAGATCGCCCATTGCCTTCGTCGGGACTTCCCCCATGATCGGGAGATGCGGGTGACCCACGAGACGATCTACCAGGCGCTGTATGTCCAAGGCCGCGGCGAGCTGCGCCGAGAGTTGACTCGGGCACTGCGCAGCGGCCGAGCCCGCCGCAGCCAACAAGCGCCAGCCGCGCTTCACCGCGCCCATGCTGATGATCAGTGAGCGTCCCGCCGAGGTAGCCGACCGCGCCATGCCCGGCCACTGGGAAGGCGATCTGATCATCGGCAAGAACCAGGCCTCGGCCATCGGCACCCTGGTCGAGCGCACCACCCGCTATGTGATGCTCATCCACCTGCCCGTCGACCACACCGCCGAACGGATGCTCGATGCCCTGCTGGAGACCGTGCAGACCCTGCCAGAGCACCTGAGACGCTCCCTGACCTGGGACCAGGGCAGCGAGATGGGCCGCCACCACGAGTTCGCCATCGCCGCCGGCATGCCGGTCTACTTCTGCGACCCGGCCAGCCCGTGGCAGCGCGGCTCGAATGAGAACACGAACGGTCTGCTGCGCCAGTACTTTCCGAAAGGTACCGACCTGTCCCAGCACAGCCGCGAGCACCTCAACGCCGTCGTCGCCGAACTCAACGCCCGACCACGCAAAACGCTCGACTGGGACACCCCAGCCGAGCGTCTCGCTATGCTTCTCGTCGCCAGTAAGTGACCACTGTGTTGCGACAACCCCTCGAATTCGCCGTCAGCGAGGGAGAGCAGGGTCTTGCGGGTGATCCGCAGGTGCTCGGCCGCTTCTTCGAGTTCGTGCAGCCGCGCGGCCAGGGCGTCGATCTCGGTCCAGGTCTGCTCGATCTGGCAGGTCAGGGCCAGAGTCGGCGGGCGTCGTCCATTCTTTGCAGCGGAGCCCACAGGTCCTGCAGGGCCGGAGCGCCGCCCATGTCGCCGCGTCCCTTGGGGCCGTAGAACTCGCTCCCCCGCGCCTCGGGACCGGTCGCGGCCAGCAGCGCCGGCAGAGCGGCGGTGTCGACGGTGCCCGCTACGCCCAGACGGGAGAGCACCCGGATCAGGCGGACCGAACCGGTGTCCTTCTGCCGCCCCATGCCGGGCTGCGCGGCCAGCAGGTTCGTCGGCGAGATCCCGGGATGCGACAGGTTGCTGGTGATGCCCCACCCGGCCACGGCGCTGCGCTGGTCGAGCTCGCGGGCGAACAGGCCGACGGCCATCTTCGACTGCCTGTAGGCCTTCATCACGTCGTAGCTGCGTTCCCAGTTCAGGTCGCCCCAGTTGATCGCACCACTGCGAGCGGCCACGCTCGTCTGGTGCGTGACGTGTGCCCTGCCCTGCCGCAGCAGCGGCAACAGCCCCACAGTGAGGGCGAAATGACCGAGGTGGTTAGTGCCGAACTGCAGCTCGAAGCCGTCCTTGGTGAGCTGCCGGCTGGGCGGTGTCATCACGCCGGCGTTGTTGATGAGGAGGTTGATCGGACGTCCTTCGCCCACGAGCTGGTCCGCGAGGGCCGCCACCGAGTCGAGTGAGGACAGGTCGAGTGACCGGGTGGCGATCTTCGCGCCCGGAACGAGGCCGCGGATCCGGTCGGCGGCATCCGCGCCCTTGGCCGGGTTCCGCACCGGCATGACCACCTCCGCGCCGGCTCCGGCGAGGCGGGTGGCGATGACGAACCCCGATCCCATCGCTCGCACCGGTCACGACGGCGAGCCGTCCGGACAGATCGGGGATCGCGATGTCAATCGTGCGAGCCATGTCAGGTCTTTTTCGTTCTACGGCGGCCCCGCCGCGCGTCGGCCTGCGTCAATGCTGGAACATCACCGCGTGCGGATTCAGGGCTCCCTGATCCACTGATCGCCAATCCCCCCATCAACGACGTCGAACCCCCTGACGACACCGGCCGGCCTCCGTCAGCAGCGGTCGACCTCGAGCTCCGTTCCAGCATCCTCGCCGGAGCCGATCTTGAGGTCTCGGCGTAGTCGCCGGGTGCCTGCGGCGGGGATCAGGATCCTCGCGAGGGCGGCCACGGTCGCGAAGCCGAGCGCGTAGCCCCGCTCGTCGGGGTAGCCGGACGGTCGGGAGTGAGCGGTGACGATGGTCGTCATCACGGCGGCACCGATGGAGCCGCCGATCGTGCGGATGTTGGCGTTCATGCCACTCGCCACACCGGTCTGCTTCGGCGGCACCGCCGCCACCGCCAGATTGGACAGGAAGCCCAAGCCGCAACTGCTCGCTTCGAGAGCCTCGTTGCGACAGCCACCTCCCTTCTGTCGCCAGAGCTGAGCGACCGCACGTACCTGCCGGCAGCCTGCCTTCGTCACGTACCGGCGCGGATGTCTCCCGTCTGGTCACCGGGCAAGGCGAGTAGCCGGCGCGGGGACGTGGCGTTGGGGATGCCCCGTGTACGCGCTGAGGGGACGGATGAGAGAGTTGGCGGCCTGCTGTTCGATGACGTGTGCGGTCCAGCCGGTGACGCGCGACATGACGAACAAGGGCGTGAACATCGGAATGTCGAATCCCATGAGGTAGTACGTGGGGCCGGCCGGGAAGTCGAGGTTGGGGTGAATCCCCTTCTCTGCCAGCATGGCGGTCTGCAGCGCGTGGTACATGTCGACCCACTGCTGACCGTCGGTGAGCTCGGCGACGCTGAGGAAGGCGTCCTTCATGGTGGGGACCCGAGAGTCGGCGTCCTTGTACACGCGATGGCCGAAGCCCATGACCTTCTGGCCGGCGGCGAGCCGCGCGCGCAGCCAGTCCCCGGCGCCGTCCGGGTCGCCGATCTCCAGCATCATCTGCATGACCGCTTCGTTGGCCCCGCCGTGCAGCGGCCCCTTCAGCGCGCCGATGGCGGCTGTGACGGCGGAGTAGATGTCGGAGAGCGTCGAGGTGACCACGCGCGCGGCGAAGGTCGAGGCGTTGAAGCTATGCTCGGCATAGAGGATCATCGAGGTGTCGAAACAGTCGACGACCTTCTGTGCCGGCCGATCGCCGAAGCACATGTGGAAGAAGTTGTCGGAGAACGCGAGCTCGCGATCGGGCGGGATGCGATCCAGGCCGCGACGCCGACGATAGTCGTGGGCGACGATGGTCGGGAGTTTGGCGAACATCGCCACCGCCTTGGCCAGGTTGGCCTTGGGGCTGCCGTCGGCTTCGGCGGGGTCTTCGGCACCAAGGCAGCTCACGGCGGTGCGGAGCATGTCCATCGGGTGGCAGGTGTCCGGGAGCCGGTCGATGATGGCGATGGTGGAGCGGGTGACCTCGCGCTGGCTGCGTTCACGCTCATGGAAGCGGCGCAGTTGGTCGGCGTCGGGCAGCTCGCCATGCCAGAGGAGGTAGGCGACCTCCTCGAAGCTGCACGTGGCGGCCAGATCCTGCACCGCGTAGCCGCGGTAGGTGAGCGAGTTGGTCTCGGGGACGACCTGGGAGATGGCACTGGTGTCGGCGACGACTCCGGCCAGACCGCGGTGGATACGGGTGTTGTTCATGATGTCGGTGGTCATCAAGCCCCTCCAGGAACGTCGAAGTTCATCAGGTCGTGGTCGAATGTGCGATAGGCGTCGTAGTCGACGAGCTCGTACAGCCGGGCCCGTGTCTGCATCCGCTCGACCAACGCGGCTTGCGTGCCTTCGTCGCGGAGGGTGCGCAGGGTGTCCTCGACGGTGCCCATCGCCGCTCGTAGCGTGGTGACGGGCCAGATGACGAGGTTGTAGCCGAGGTTCTCCAGTGCGCGGACGTCGAGCAGCGGACTCTTGCCGAACTCGGTCATGTTCGCCAGCAAGGGCGCGTCGAAAGCGTCACGGAACGCGGCGAACTCCGCCTCGTCGCGCAGGGCCTCGGGGAAGATCATGTCCGCGCCGGCGTCGAGGTAGGCCCTGGCACGATCGATGGCCGCATCGAGGCCCTCGACGGCTCGGGCATCGGTCCGGGCGCAGATGACGAAGTCCGGGTCACGCCGCGCCAGCACCGCTGCGCGGATCCGGCGCACCATGTCCTCCCTCGGCACCACCGTCTTGTTGTCCAGGTGTCCGCACCGCTTGGGATTGACCTGGTCCTCGAGATGACAGCCGGCCAGCCCGGCCTCCTCGAGCACCGTGACCGACCGGCCGGCGTTGGCGGGCTCACCGAAGCCGGTGTCGGCGTCGATCAACGCGGGCAGATCAGTGACCCGGGCGATCTGCTGCCCGCGCGTGGCAACTTCGGTGAGCGTGGTGAGGCCGATGTCGGGCAGCGCCAGATCGGCGGCGACGACCGCGCCGGACACGTAGACGCCGTCGAACCCGTGATCCATGATCGTCCGGGCCACCAGCGGGGAGAACGCCCCCGGGAAGCGCAGCAGCCGACCCGATGCCAGGCCGGCGCGTAGGGCCGCACGACGCTCCGACGGCGTGGCGCGGGCCGTGCCGGGTGGACCCGCCGCCGGCATCAGAAGATTCCCTTCGGCTGGTTGGAGTCGGCGAGCCGCTCAGCCGGCACTGTCACGTTGAGTTGCCGCACCTCGTCGGCCGTCAGCTCCTCGACTCGGCAGGCCAGGTCGAGGAACCGGTCCTGTTCCGGCTCGGGGACGATCCCGTCGGCGAGAGTGCGGAATTTGGCGACGTAGTCGTCGCGGCCGAACGGCTGGGCGCCCATCGGGTGTGCATCCGCGACCGCGATCTCGTCGACGATCTGCCGTCCGTCGGCCAGAGTGACCACCACACGGCCGCCGAACGCCTTGTCCGCCGGATGCTCTGCGTGGTAGCGGCGGGTCCATTCCGGATCCTCGACTGTGCGGATCCGCTTCCACAGCTCGATCGTCGAGGGGCGATGGGACCGCTCCGATGCGTACGAGTGCTCGTGGTGCCAGGTACCGTCCTCCAAAGCGACCGCGACGATGTACATCAGCGAGTGGTCCAGCGTCTCGCGGCTGGCGTCGGGGTCCATCTTCTGCGGGTCGTTCGCCCCGGTCCCGATCACGTGATGCGTGTGGTGACTGGTGTGGACAACGATCTCGGCGATCTGGTCCAAGGCGCCGATCCGCATTCGCAGGCGAAACGCCAGGTCGATCAGTGCCTGAGCCTGATACTCCGCCGAATGTGCCTTCGTGAAGGTCTCCAGGATCGCCCGTTTGGGCTCACCCGGCTCCGGCAGCTGCACGACGTACTCCGCGTCGGGCCCGTCGAGCAGCCAGGCGATGAAGCCGTCCTCGCCTTCGTAGATCGGCGCCGGTGATGTCTCACCCCGCATCGCCCGGTCGACCGCCTCCACCGCCACCTTCCCGGCGAACGCCGGCGCGTAGGCCTTCCACGAGGAGATCTCGCCCTTGCGGCTCTGGCGTGTTGTCGTCGTGGTGTGCAGGGCCTGACCGATGGCTTGATAGATCACTTCCGGCGACAGGCGCAACAGGGTGCCGATGCCCGCCGCCGCCGCCGGTCCCAGATGAGCGATGTGATCGATCTTGTGCGCGTGCAGGCAGATTCCGCGAACCAGGTCGACCTGGACCTCGTATCCCGTCGCGATGCCTCTCACAAGGTCTCGCCCTGAACACCCGCGATGCTGGGCCACCGCCAGTATGGGCGGGATGTTGTCGCCGGGATGGGCATAGTCCGCGGCCAGGAACGTGTCGTGGTAGTCCAGCTCACGGACGGCGACGCCGTTCGCCCACGCCGCCCACTCAGGCGAGACGCCCCTCGTCCAGGGCAGACCGAACACCGCCGCCCCGGGGGGATGCGGATGTGCCGACGCTTGCGCCCTGGCATGCGCAACCGGCGCACGATTCAGCGCCGCGATCGCAACCGCGGCGTTGTCAATGACGCGGTTCCCGACCATCTCCGCAACCGCGGGCTCGACGGGCACCGGATCCGCGGCGGCCTCGGCCAGATGCCACGCCAGTTGCTTCTGGCGCGGCAGGGAATCTTCAGAGGTATGCATCCTGATCTTGTGATTCTTCATCGTGACACTCCAGGACTGTTCCTGCGGCGGCTCGGCGTCGTGACGTCTGCACAAGCGCAGACGTCGACAGTCCGTGTCCGCCTATGCGAAAGATGTCTGACGGCACGTACCACAGCCATGACGGCGGCCTCCCTCGCGCACGCGCGCACACGCGTGCGCGCGCGCGATCATGGGCGGCGATTGCTCAGCACGAGGCTGCCGGCGGACCCGAAGCTGAATCCGATGCCCTGGACGAAGCTGATCTCCACGCCGTCCACCTGGCGGAACGCCTCGCCGCGCAACTGACGGACGGCCTCCTGCATCGCGAACATCCCGTATCTGCCGGTATGGGTGTAGGACATCCCGCCACCGTTGGTGTTGATCGGAAGGTCGCCTCCAGGTCGGCTGTGGCCTTCGGCGAAGAACGCACCGGACTCGCCTCGGCCGACGAACCCCGTGTCCTCGAGCATGTACAGAGGAAGGTGTGCGAACGCGTCGTAGAACATGACGTGGTCGACATCGCGGTGCGTGATGCCCGCGGACTGGAAGGCATCGGTGCTCGCCGACCGGAACGCTCCGAAGCTGTCGAGCTGATCCATCTGCGACGGCAGGGCAGCCTCGGCCGCCTCTCCCGACCCCAGCAGATAGACGGCGCGGGAGTGAGAGGGAAGGTCCCTGGCCCGCTCGGCAGACATCACCACGAGCGCTCCGCCACCGTCGGTGACCACGCAGCACATGTCGCGCGTGAAGGGGTACGCGATCTCGGGCCCCGCGAGGACGTCCTCCACGGTCGTCGGCTCGTTGCGCGCGGCGCGCGGATTTCCCACGGCCCACTCGCGCTGCGCCGCGGTCACCACCGCGAGGTCCCGAGCGGACATGCCGCGCCCTTCGAGGAAGGCGAGCACCGGAGTGGTGAACGTCGAGTACGCGGCGATCCCGCCGAAGGGCACCTCGAACTGGCCGCGGAGCGACGCGGGTTCCGCCTGGTAGGGCTTCTGTCCGACGCTGGACCTGCCGGACTCCCCGTGCGTGACGAGCACGACATTGGCGGCGCCGGCAGCGATGGCGGCCGCGGCGTGCCGCACGAGGAGCATGGAGCTGCAGCCCCCGACCCACGTGCCGTCCACCCAGCGGGGCCGGATACCGAGGTAGTCCGAGATGTCGAAGGGCGGCAGGCTGTCGTTCGCGATCCCGTCCACCTCGGCGGGAGAGACCCCGGCGTCCGCGAGGGCGCGCACCGCGGCTTCAGTGTGGAGCTGCAGGGCGGACTGGTCGGGGATCTTTCCGAGGCGCGCGGTCTCGGCTGCGCCCACGATGGCGATGTCGCCGCCGTGCATGCTGACCATCAGGACTCCTTCGAGGTTGTTGCGGGGCGGAACACGGGAAGCACCTGGTCGCCCCGCTCTTGGTAGTCGAGCTCGAGTGCTGTGCCGAGCGTCAGCGCCGTGGGGTCGGGTTCGACATCCACGATGTTCGTCATCATGCGCACGCCCTCTTCCAGCGTCACGAGCGCGATGACCTGTACGTCGACCTCGAACATGGGAAGCGGACGCCGGTTGATGACGTAGGACGCGAGCGTCGCGCGCCCCGACACCGGACGCCACTCCAACTCCGAGGACAGGCATTTCGGGCAGTACGACCGCGGATAGAAGACGGCTGCCTCGCAGGTGAGGCAGTGCTGGATGCGCATGGCGCGCGCCTTTGTGCTCTCCCAGAACGGGAGGGTCTCCGGTGTGGGTTGGGGAACTGGCCCTGCGGTCATCTTCGAGCCCCTTCGCATCGTCGTCGAGTGTCGGTAGGTGGGTGGGGTGTGAACCGCCCATGAAGTTACTCATGTATACATGCAGTCGTAGCCATTGCGAAACAGGCAGGAAATACGGCATGCTCCTGACGAGCAGGAGCATTTCTGTATCCAACAGGCTCGATCGGTGAGCTTGATCGCTAAGGAGCGACATGGGAATTCTGGACGGCCGCGTGGCCATCATCACCGGTGCCGGCCGCGGCATCGGAGCGTCGATCGCACGGCTCTACGTGGGCTTGGGCGCCCGCGTCGTGGTGAACGATCTCGGCTCGGCCGGCGACGGTTCGGGCGCGGACGTCGGACCCGCTCAGGAGATCGCGAGCGAGTTGAACGACTCCGTCGGCGAGAAGGTTGCCGTCGCGGACGGTGGCGATGTCGCCGATGTCGAGACCGGCCGGCGTCTGCTGGATCTGGCACTCGAGAACTACGGCAAGCTCGACATCGTTGTGAACGTCGCGGGGATTCTCCGCGACCGCATGATCTTCAACCTTGAGGAGAAGGACTGGGACGCGGTGATCCGCGTGCACCTCAAGGGACACTACAGCACCATCCGCCCCGCCTCGGCCTACTGGCGTGAGCAGCGCAACCCCGACGGGCACTACCGCATCATCAACTTCACGTCGGCATCCGGCTTGCACGGTGCGCCCGGGCAGTCCAACTATGCGGCGGCGAAGATGGGCATCGTCGGTTTCACGCAGTCGCTCGCGAACGGTCTGGCCCGCTACGGGGTCACGGCCAACGCGATCTCTCCCGGCGCCGCGACCCGTCTGACCGCGACGGTTCCCGGCGAGAAGCGGACTTTCGACCAGGAGGACGACTACCTGTCACCGGACAACATCGCCCCGGTGGTCGCCTTCATCGGCTCGGAGCAGTCTGACTGGCTGTCCGGTCGGACCCTCTATTCCGCGGGGTACCACGTCGGGCTGTACAACACGCCGCAGGAAATCGCCACGTTCGACGGAGATGGCCCGTGGACCGCCGAAAGCCTCGCTCCCGAGTTCGAACGGGTGTTCCGGCCGCTCGCGGATGGCCTGCAGCCGGCTCCCGGGCTGACCACGTCTAATCCGAAGGCATGAGCCATGAAGATCGCGGTTGATCGGGGCCGTTGCACGGGCATCGGCATTTGCGAGTCGATCTCGCCGGCATATTTCGAAGTCGGTGACGACGGTGTCCTCATCCTCGTCCGGGAGACCGTCGGCGAGGCAGATCGCGCACAGGTCGAAGAGGCCGTCCGTTCCTGCCCGGCGGCCGCGCTCAGCATCGTCGATGACTGAGCGCGCCACCGTGGTCGCCATCGATATGGAGCTCATCCCGACCAGCCGGGCACAGGCGTCGATCCTCGCCTGGGGTGTGAAACCGTCCTTCCTGCGTTACGTCGCCGGGGTCGGCGGCGTCATCACCATCGAGGACGGTGCGATCGAGCTCGATGGTGGTTTCGGGTTCCCTCTGACCGGGGGACGCGAGGACGGCACCGTCGCTGCCCGGGGAACGGTGAGGATACGGGCCCATGCAGGGCTCCTCGACGTCGTGCTCCGAGACCCGGGCCTTCAGCCGCTGAGTGGCGGCGAGGTGCTCATCGCTTCTGGCGCCGACCGTACGCCTCGCGTTCTCGGTGTGGCATCGACACTGAACCTCGCCCTGCCCGAGACCGCCCCTCTCTTTCTGCACGCGGATGCCGTGCCCCTGTTCGGCGACACCTACCCGGCGGCGACGGAGTTCGACCCCGTCCGCTTCTTCCGCAGGCGCGGACGCGACGGGATCGCGTCCGCGCCACCCCAATCATGAAATGAGTGTGAGCCATGCCCATTGACCTCGACTTCGTCGACCGCTTCGTCGGCCGCGCCGGCGCGCCCGGCGAACGCACCTGGACGGTGAAGGACACCCTCCTCTACGCCGTGGCGGTGGGCGCCGGGCACGGCGACGCGGCGCGGGAACTGGAGTTCACGACCGAGAACTCCACGGTCCGCCACCGTGTCCTGCCGTCCTTCATCGCCGTCGCAGCGAGAGGAGATCTCCCGGAGGGCATCACTTTGGACCTGTCGAAGATCTTGCACGCGGACATGGGTTTCGAGCTGTTCGCCGACGTCCCCGCCGAGGGACGGGTCATGTCGACGACACGCGTCGACGGCATCTACGACAAGGGGTCCGGGGCACTCGTGTCGTCGTCGACAGATGTCGTGGACGTGGAGACAGGCCAGCCGATCGCCCGGCTCACCTCGAGCACATTCGTCCGTGGAGAAGGAGGGTTCGGCGGTGACCGCGGACCGAAAGACAGCTGGGAGCTCCCCGGCCGCGAACCGGACGCCGTCATCCGGTACGAAACCCTTGCCGAGCAGGGGCTGATCTATCGCCTCACCGGCGATAGCAATCCGCTCCACAGCGATCCTGAGTTCGCTCGCAAAGCCGGATACCCCGCGCCGATCCTCCACGGGATGTGCACGTACGGCTTCACCGCGCGCGGTCTGCTGCACGCGGTCGCAGACTCCGATCCGGCGGTGTTCGGCGGCATGTACGGTCGCTTCACGAAGCCGGTTCAGCTGGGCGAAACGCTCGAGATCCAGGTCTGGAAGACCGAAGGCGGTGGCGTCTTCCGCACGCTCGACTCCAAGGGCGACGTCGTCATCGATCGCGGTCGCGTGTCGCTTCGAGGCGCGTCGTGAGTGCGCTCGAAGGAGTCCGCGTCCTCGACCTGTCCACAGGGATCGCCGGACCTGTCGTCAGCATGCTCCTCGGGGACTTCGGCGCCGACGTGATCCGCATCGACGGCCCGGCGCCGGACCCCCAGTCGGACAATCCCGGGTACGCGGTCTGGCATCGGAACAAGAAGAGCGTGCGCGTCGATCCCGCCCGGCACAGCGACCTGGAGTGGCTCGCGGCCTCCGTGGCCGGTGCCGATGTCGTCGTGCTCGGCGACGGTGTCACGCTGTCGGACTGGGGGCACTCCGTCGAGGAGGCGGGCCGCGCGAACACCGAACTGGTCACATTGCGGCTGCCCGCCTACGTGGACGGGCACTCCGCATGGGCCGGCGGGGAGTCGAACGACCTCCTGGCAGGTTTCGCGGGAATGGCGATGCGACAGTCCTCGGTCTCCGGAGGTCCGGTGGCGAGCATGTCACCCTTCCTCTCCTACATCCACGCCCTATGGGCCGCGACATGCGCCGTGGCGGCCCTGATCGAGCGCACGGTCTCAGGTCTCGGCCAGGTCGTGACGGTGACCGGAATGCACAGCGTCCTCCAGGCGACTGTGAGTTCCCTCAACACGAGCCCGGCCGCGCCGGACCCGCCGACGGCGATCGGCGTCATGGGCCGGCACCCCAGCTACCGACAATTTCTCTGCGCGGATGGGAAGTGGCTGGCCCTAGGCGCGCTCGGACGTAAGTTCGAAGAGCGTCTGCTGCGCGCGCTGGGGTTGGAGCGCGTGCTGGAGGACGAGCGCATCGGCGGCGTGACCGCGCGCATGGCGCTGCCCGAGAACTTCGCCTGGGCCACGGAGATCATCGAGAGTGCCGTCGCGCTCCGAACCCGAGCCGAGATGCTCGAACTCGTCGAGAGCATCGGCATCCCTTGCGGACCGATGAACTCCCGCGAGGAGTGGTTCGACGGCGAGGTCGTCCGCTCGATCGGGATGCGGGCCACGGTCCAGGACCCTGCTCGGGGCGCGGTCGAGATGGTCGGGATCCCCATCGTCCTCACACGCACGCCCGGTGCCGTCCGGACGCCGGCTCCACCGCCTGGTGCGGACGACGGGATGCTGCCGTGGCCGGCGAAGGAGCCCAAGCCCGGCCTGCCGCCCCGCTACGTGCCCGGTCCGCTGAACGGCTTCCGGGTTCTCAATATGGGAACGTTCGTGGCCTCGCCGTACGCGGGCATGCTGCTCAGCGAGCTCGGCGCGGACGTCGTGAAGGTCGAGCCACTCACCGGTGACCCGAACCGTGTGATGTCCTATGCCGTGAACCGCGGGATGCGCAGCCTCGCGATCGACCTGTCGACTGAGGCGGGACAGAAGGTCTTCCACCGCTTGGCAGAGACGGCCGACATCGTCATGGACGCAATGCGACCTGGCGTGATGAAGAAGTTCAACATCGATTACGCGACTCTGTCGGCCCTCAACCCGCGGATCGTCACCCAGTCGATGTCCGCCTACGGCGAAGGCGGTGAGTATGCGCACCGTCCCGGCGTCGACATGGTGATCCAGGCCGAGAGCGGCATGATGTCGTCGTGGGGCGGTGACGACGTCCCCGTCGCGAACACCATCGCCATCAACGACGTGGCCACGTCGGCGATGAGCACCCTCCTCAGCCTGCTCGGTCTGTACGAACGTCAGCAATCGGGCGTCGGCCAGCGGACGTGGAACTCGCTCGCCGCCACGGCGACGTTCCTGCAGATGGAGCACATGGTGCGCTTCGAGGGGAGTCCCGTCCCGCCGGTGGGGCACCAGGATTATCGAGGCCACCATCCGCTGCGGAGATACTACGAGGCTGCCGACGGGTGGCTCGGCATCGACGTCCACACGTTCGACGATGAAACCGTCGAGTCGCGACTGCGCGAGTCCGGCTTGGTCGGCGACGGAGATCTGGCAACCGGACTGCGGGACTCCATCGCCTCGCTGCCTTTGGCGGACGCGCTCCAGCGCCTCGCGCGCGCAGGTGTTCCCTCGGCGAAGGTGCGTCCCGTCTCAGAGGTACTTCGCGATCCCGAACTGCTCGAATCGGAAGCCTTCCACATCCGGCTGCAGGACGACGGTACAAGCTTCATGCAGACCGGGCGATACGCGGGCTTCAGCAGGACCCAGCGCCGTGGCCCGATGGTCCCGCCCGGCAACGGCGAGCACACACGAGCGATCCTCCGAACTGCCGGGCTGTCCGACTCCGAAGTGGACAAGTCCATCGAGCAGCGCACCGTGTTCGCCGGAGGGCCCGTCGCTCACGCGCTTCCCATCTCCTACCGCTGACTATGGCTCCCGCCGAGGAGCCGAGGGTGCGAGAGCCACATGTTTGGAGTGTCAATGGAGATTGCTGCTGACCGAGGTCGATGCGGGGTTCTCGGCGAACCACTGCATCCTGACCGTTTGGCGATCCACCGCGACTCGCGGTCCGTCGCCGGAGAGGGTGCGTAATGCCTGGCGGACTCGTCATCGTCGGTGCGTCCCTCGCTGGCCTGCGGGCCGCGCAGGCTGCTCGCCGCGAGGGATTCAGCGGCAGGATCACGCTGATCGGCGATGAGCCGCATCTACCCTATGACCGCCCGCCCTTGTCCAAGGCGTACCTTGCCGAGGCCGGCGAGCCCGACTACTTCGTCGCACCGGAGGAGCTCGACGAGCAGAACATCGCGATCCGGCTCTCCAGTCGCGCGACGGAGCTGGATCCGAACGCGCGGGAGGTCGTGCTCGCGGACGCGAGTCGCGTGCCGTTCGACAAGCTCATCGTCGCGACCGGGGCGAGCCCGCGGCGCCTGGCGATCGCTCCCGACATCGACGGAGTCGTCACTCTCCGGACCCTGGACGACGCGACGCGCATTCGGAGCAGATTGCGCGAAGGTCTCGACGTCGTCGTCATCGGGGCTGGGTTCATCGGATCCGAGATCGCGTCGTCGGCACATGTACAGGGTGCGAATGTGACGATCCTCGAGGCGGCGCCGGTACCGCTCGTCCGAGCCGTCGGCGAGGAGGTGGGCGCCGCGATCTCGGGTCTCCACTCGCGCAATGGCGTCCGGCTGGTATGCGGGGCGCAGATCGAGGCGATTCGAGGGGAGACCCATGTCACCGAGGTCGTGCTGGCTGATGGCGAGCGCATCCCCGCCGATCTCGTCGTCGTCGGGATCGGAGCTGCCCCGGCGACCGAATGGCTGGTGTCCTCGGGAATCGAGTTGAACCCCATCGACGGCGGGGTCGTCTGCGACGAGTACCTCGAGTCCTCCATCCCCGGTGTGTTCGCTGCGGGCGATGTCGCGCACTGGCCGAACGGTGTGATGGACGTCACGATGCGCTCGGAGAACTGGACGAATGCCGCCGAACAGGGAGCCCGCGCAGGCGTTAACGCCGTCGTCGAGCATAAACGGGCCGCGTTCGAGACAGTCCCATACTTCTGGAGCGACTGGTACCAGAGCCGGATCCAGTTCGTCGGCACCGCGAGCGCGGACAGTGTGACCTTCGCGTCCGGTGGCCCGCAGGAGGACAAGTTCGTCGCGCTGTATCGATCGGGCGACCGGCTGGTCGGTGCCGCGACCCTCAACGAGCAGCGCAAGATCATGAAGTTCCGGAGGCTCATCCAGCAGCGCGGCAGCTGGGACGAGGCGCTGGCGCTGCTCGAACAAACCCTCATCGAGCGTGCTGCGCATGCACGCGCCTGAAGGAAAGAGATCCCGATGACCATTTCCGCAGACGATCTGCTGACGATCCCCGCGACCAGCGGTGGTGGGGACCTGGCGACCTAAGCGACCACGCCCGTGCGCAACCCGTCCACCGGCCGGCTGGCCGGGCGGAGCACGCATCGCCGGCGACGGGTATTTCTATGCGCCCACCATCATCGACAGCGTCGACGATGGTGGGCGCGTCGCGCACCTGCCCTTCGGATGCCGATCACCATCTGCAGACCTGATCAAGCAGTGCTCACACCCACGTGGGCGCGCACGACATCCCAACAGCGATCAGCTCTCCCAGCCAACCGGCAAGGGCACGGTCTCTCATCAGGACTCAACGTCCAGGAGCCACGAGTGCTCACCTGCTGGCGGCTACCACCAGGAGTCTGCCGGATGGCTTACTCCCAGAACTGATGAGGAATCACGTGAAGCTGCCTCGCGCAGCCTGGGTCATCGCGCTGGCCAGTTTCCTCTCCGCGGTCGGCTTCGGGATCGTGGTGCCTTCGCTGCCGGCGCTGGGCGCGGCGTACGGTGTCGGCGTAGCAGGGATGAGCGTCGCGATCAGCGGATTCGCCATGACACGGCTGGCCACGAACCTCGGACTGACTCCGATACTCCGGCGGCTGCCGCTCCAGCCTGTCATGGCGGCGGGTCTGGGATTCCAGGGCGTCGCGACCATCCTGGCCGGCTTCGCCGACGACTACACGACGTTCATCATCCTCAGATCCGTCAGCGGGGTGGGCAGCGCGGCCTTCACGATGGCCTCCACGGCCCTCATGGTGGCTGTCTCCCCACCCGGTCTGCGAGGTCGCGTGATGAGTCTGCAGGGGGGTCTTCTCGGCATCGGGACGGTGTCGGGACCGGCTCTGGGCGGAATCATAGTTCTGGACCCACACCTGCCGCTGATCGTGTACGGCGTGGCGATGTGTGTCGCAGCGGTGATGACCCTGGTGTTCCTCAACCAGATCCGGACCATGCGAACTCTGGACGAAGCGACCGACGAAGCGACCGACGAAGCGACCGACGAACTGGCCGACCCAGAGGCCGCCGTGCCGCAGGCGCGGCGTGGCACGCTCCGTCTGCTCTTCCTCGACCCCCTCTTCGTCACCGTCGTCGTCTGTCAGGCGGTCAACGGGGCTCTCTATTACGGTGTGCGGTTTGCGATCCTGCCGGCGTACCTCGAGGCGATCGGCCACATGGTGGGTTTCGTCGGAATCGTGCTGACGATCTCGGCCGTGTCCCAGGTCGTCGCGACGGCGACATCGGGCACGCTCTCCGACCGCGTGGGGCGTTTTCCGCTCCTAGTTGCCTCGTACGTGGTCGGCATCTGCAGTTTCGGATTGCTGTCCTTCGCCGAGGCGGCGGTCATTGCGATCCTGGCCTTCGTCGCGCTCGGCTCAGCGAGTGGACTTCAGCACTCGACGGCGGCGGCGCTGCTCGCCGACTCGCGCGGCGGCCGGACGGCCGCCGCGGCGGGAGTCTACTGGATCACGTTCGACGTCTTCGCAATCATCGGGCCGACCGTCGGCGGGTTGGCCGCCGAGTATCTCGGTGCCCGGTGGGTGCTGGTGGGTGCGATCGCCATGCTCCTCGTTGGCCTGGGGCAGGCCAGCTACGCATGGCTGGTCACCCGCCGTATTCGATGAGCCTTGCTCGCTATGTATACCTGAGGATTTCGGATTGCCGTGAACGCACGATGCTCCGAGAGGAACGCAGCGGGCCCCGCCCGGGTTCTTGTATAGCTCTCGAGATGCCTCTCACCTGGGATAACTACCAAGGATGGCCACCTGGTGCAGCGGCAGTCGCCAATCTCGCAGGATATCTTGACATGGTGGCCACGCTGTATATTCTAGGTTAAAGAAGCATTATGTATACATTTCGCTTCTAGGCCACCATGACGGAGTGGGGGGCGCTCCGTTGCCACATCCATCGACCGGAGCACGACAGTGACCTACACCACGCCTGACGGCATACGTCTCTTCGCGCGCGAGCACCCCGTCACAACCGACGAAGACCTCAGTTCCGACGCGTTCTGGGACCAACCCTTCGAGGTGCGCGACGAGACTTTCTCGCGGCTTCGGCGGCACGCGCCGGTCAGCTGGCACAAACCGCGATTCGCACCGGAAGCGGGCGACGAGCACCAGCAGGCCGGCTTCTGGGCGCTGACGAGGAAGGACGACATCTCGTTCGCCAGCCAGAACCATCAGATCTTCAGCTCCGACCAGCGCAACGGCGGCATCATTTGGCGCGCGCGTGACCTCAGCCGGCAGCCGGCGATCACGTTCATTGAGATGGATCCTCCCGAGCACACGCGGACCCGGCAGATCATGAGCGCCGCCTTCACGCCCAAGGCCGTCGGCCGGCTCAGCGCGAAGATCGAAGAGCGTGCTGAGCAGATCATCGACTCCGTCGCAGACCGAGGTGAGTTCGACTTCGTCACGGAGGTGTCCGCCAAGCTGCCGATGCTCACCGTCGCCGACCTCGTCGGGTTGCCCGAGAGCCTCGTGCACGCCTTCGCGGAGGCCGGCGACAAACTCGTCGGCGTGCAGGACCCCGAGTTCCGGCCCGAAGGTGTCGGCCCACTCGAGTACGCCCAGGAGCAGATCCGCATCCTCACGGAGATCGGGGTCGACCTCGTCGCGCACCGTCGCACCCATCCGTCCGACGACATCGCCACCGCGCTCGCGAACTTCGAAATCGATGGCCGCCCCCTGACCGTCGATGAGATCGGGCAGACGATGGTGCTTTTCAGTGTCGCAGGCAACGACACGACGAAACAGACGACATCGCGATCCGTGATCTCCCTCTGGCGCAACCCCGACCAGAAAGCCTGGCTCACCGAGGACTACGACAACCGCATCGCACAGTCCATCGAGGAGTTCGTCCGCCACGCCTCCCCTCTCATCCAGTTCGCGCGTACGGCGATGGAAGACGTCGAGATCCGTGGGCAGAAGATCGAGAGAGGCGACAAGGTCATGCTCTTCTACTGCTCGGGTAACCGCGACGAGGAGGCGTGGCCGGACGCCCACGTGTTCGATATTCAGCGCGAACGCGTTCCGCACGTCGGATTCGGGGGAGGCGGCGTCCACTTCTGCCTTGGCAACGGGGTCGCCAAGGCTCAGCTGCGTGCGCTGTTCAAGCAGATCCTGACGCGCCTGCCGGACATGGAGGTCGGCGAGCCCGAGTTCCTGCGCAGCGACTCCATCAACGGCGTGAAGCGCCTTCCCGTGCGGATTGCCGCCTGATGCGCGCGGCAGTGCTCCGTGCACCCGACGCGCCGTTCCAGATCGAAGACATCGATCTCGGGGAGTTGCGTTCCGACGAGATCCTCGTCCGTATTGTCTCCAGCGGGATGTGTCACACCGATCTCATACTGCGCGACCCTTCACACAAGAAGGACTCCCGTCCCATGATCGCCGGCCACGAGGGAGCGGGAGTGGTCGAGCGGGTGGGAAGCGCCGTCACCCGCACCAGGCCAGGCGACCATGTGCTGCTCAGCTTCGACTCGTGCGGGTGGTGCTCACTGTGCCGCACGGGCAACCCGGCCTACTGCGTGCAGTTCGAGGCCCGCAATGTGACCGGGACGCGGGTCGACGGCACGACCTCGGCGGTGGATGCCGGTGGGGCGGAAGTCGTGAACCGCTGGTTCGCACAGTCGTCCTTCGCCGAGTACGCCATCGCAACGGAGCGGAATGCCGTGGTGGTCGCGAACGACCTGCCGCTGGAGCTGCTGAGCCCGCTGGGATGTGGACTGCAGACGGGAGCCGGTTCGGTCCTCAACGAGATGAAGCTCGGTCCGGGTCAGAGTCTGGCCGTGTTCGGCGCCGGTGCCGTCGGTCTCGCCGCTGTGATGGCTGCCCGGATCTCCGGCGCCGGCGACATCGTCGTCGTCGATCTGCATGACTCGCGGCTCGCACTCGCGGAGGAACTCGGCGCGAGCCGGGTCGTGCGCGGTGACGCTCCAGACCTCATCGATGCCGTCAAGGGCGGGTCCAGCGGGTTCGACTTCACGTTCGAGACCACGGCCGTCACGAAAGTCATCACGACCGCCATCTCCGTCCTCCGCCGGCCGGGCAAAGCTGTCCTGGTCGGGGCCGGGGCAGGGCGACTGGATGTGCCGCCGGCGCTCCTGACCGGCCGACACGTCACCATGTCGCTCGAAGGAGGTGCCGTTCCCCAGATTCTGCTCCCGAAGCTCATCGAACACTGGCGGGCGGGGAGGTTCCCGTTCGAGAAGCTCATCACGGCGTATCCATTGGCGGACGTCAATCTCGCCGAAGCGGATTCGCTGTCCGGCAAAGTCATCAAGCCCGTCCTTGTAATGGGTTAATCGCGAAGGAATTTGGAATGAACGTGCAGGATACGATTGCAGCAATCGAGGCCTTGACCGCGACATCGAACGGTACGGACCTCGCGACGAAGGAACGTTTCGACGTCGTGAACCCGGCGACGGGGCAGGTGTTCGCCAGCGCGCCCGCCGTCCGTCCTGAACAGCTCGATCAGGTGTTCGCGGACGCGCAGGCGGCGTTCCACCTGTGGAAGCGGGACGAGTCGGCGCGCCGTGACGCCATGCGACGGGCGGCAGACGTCGTCGAGGCGAGCGTCGCGACTCTCGCACGCGTCCTCACGATGGAGCAGGGCAAACCTGTCGAGGAGGCACGCAGCGAGATCCTGAGCGCCGTGACTTGGCTGCGCTATTACGCTGATCTGGAGTTGCCGCGCGAAGTCATCCGAGACGACGCGCACGGCTACGAGGAGATCTTCCGCAGGCCGATGGGTGTGGTGAGCGCGATCACACCCTGGAACTTCCCCGTCGGCCTCGCGATGTGGAAGATCGCTCCAGCCCTCAGGGCGGGGAACACCCTCGTGGTGAAACCGTCGCCGTACACTCCGCTCGCGACGCTCGCATTGGGGCAGGCGCTCCGCGGTGTCCTGCCTGATGGCGTCCTCAACATCGTCACGGGGCCCGATCCCCTGGGGGCGGCGATGGTGGCGCATCCCGTGCCGCGCAAGGTGAGCTTCACAGGCTCGACCTCTGTCGGGAAGAAGGTGGCGCTCGGGGCCGCGCCTGATCTCAAGCGCGTGACCCTGGAACTCGGGGGCAATGATCCGGCGATCATCCTCCCCGACGTCGATGTCGATGAGATCGCGCCACGTCTGTTCTGGAGCGCGTTCAGCAACAGTGGGCAGATTTGCGTCGCGGTCAAGCGCGTGTATGCGCACGAATCCATCAAACCCCGGCTTGTGGAGGCGCTCGGGGAGCTGGCCGCATCCGTGCGCATAGGCGACGGGCTGCAAGAGGGTGTCGAACTGGGCCCCGTCAACAATCGTCCCCAGTGGGAGCGGGTCAATGATCTGGTGAACGACGCGAGATCACGCGGTGCCCGGGTGGTGGCGGGCGGCGAGACGGCCGGCGATGGCGGCTATTTCTTCCGGCCGACGGTCCTTGATGCCGTCGACGACAGCTTCCGCGTCGTGGCCGAGGAGCAGTTCGGGCCGGTGCTGCCGGTCCTGTCCTTCCGAGACGAGGACGACGTCGTGAGGCGGGCCAATGACAGCGAATACGGGTTGACGGCATCGGTCTGGTCGAACGACATCGAGCGTGCGGCCGGCATCGCCGCACAGATCGATTCAGGTCAGGTCGCCATCAATCAGCACGCGCGCGGGCTGGGGCCGCATCTGCCCTTCGGCGGGCACAAGTGGAGCGGGATCGGCGTGGAGAACGGGCCCTGGGGACTGTACAGCTTCACGGAGATGCAAGTCATCGCAGGTCCGGCGCGCATGACCGGCTAGCTGATTCGCGGAGGATCGTGGCGATGCGAGGCGTGAACGGGCCTGCCCGGGCGACGGGCCGATTTAGAATAGCCCTCGTGCGAGCGAGCGATGTGGCTTACGGGCAACTACGCCAGGAGATCATCGACTGGGTGTTGAAGCCGGGAACGCTTCTGGGAGAGATCGAGACTGCGGAGCGAGTCGGGGTCTCCCGAACTCCGATCCGCGAAGCCTTGACCCGTCTTGCGGCGGAAGGCCTCGTCACGACGTCCGGGCGGACGGCGATCGTTGCCCCCCTCTCGCGCAAACACGTCATTGAACTGTTCGAACTGCGCGAAGCGCTGGAGACCCAAGCGGCGCGACTCGCGGCGCGACGCCGGGACCCGGAGCGGTTCGCAACGCTCCTGGCGGAGTTTCGCCGTGGTCCGGATCCGGGGGAGGCGGTTGACCCGCGCCGTCCGTACTTCCTGTCGAGCGAACTGGATGCGGCGATCGACGAGGCGGCCGACAGCCAGTACCTGCGGTCAGCGCTCGAAGATGTCCGCGGCCAGATGGCGCGCGTTCGCTTCTACTCCCGATCGAACTCCGAACGGTTGCACCGCGCGACGCTCGAGCACATGCAAATCGTCGAGGCCATCCATAGCGGCGACGAGCTCTTCGCCTCGCAGGCGACCGCGGTCCACCTGCGCAACAGCTTGGCGAACGTCCTAGAGTCTCTACCCCTGTAGCTCGAGCCAGGGGTAGCGGGCAATCACACGGGCATCGGCGACGGCGGAAGCCGTGAGGGCGTTGCCGTTGGTGGGGCGGGGCGCCGGCACGGCGTGGCACGCCGGCTGACCGAGACGCGGATCGGACCGACGCATCGGGCCGATGCGTAACCACTGGCTTCTAGTATACAAATCCGGGTTCAAATCCACTCTTGCGCGGCATAACCGGGCATGCAACCCTAGCGTGAAGCGCTTCAGTATACATTCAGGCCGGCGTCGACGACGAATAGCGGTTCGCACGGTGAGCGGGAGTTCCCTGCGGGCTGGGTTCGACGACCTCGCAGTGGTTCTCGACCGGGCAGTGCCAGTCGAGGAACCGGGACACGCGCATAGTCGCACCCGGCCGGCATTACTCCGAGAGGACTCTCACATGCCAAAGACGACACAGCGGGGAGCTCGCAAGCAAGGCAATCCGTGGCTGGTTCTGTTCGGAGCCGGCATCGCCAACGCCGTAGGACCGCAACCGATCGTTCTGGGCACGCTCGGGGTCTTCATCATCCCGATCACCGAAGCCACCGGATTCGGCCGCACGACCGTCACTAGCTCCTACTCCGTCGCTGCGGTGGGCATGGCCATCGGCCTCGTCATCGTCGGCAGACTGCTCGACAGGTACGCCGTGCGGTACATCTTGATACCGGCGTTCGTCGGGTTCTCGGTGTCCACGGCGATCATCGGGCTGATGCCGGCGAACCCCATCGCGTTCCTCGTGCCCTACTTCCTCCTTGGCTTCTTCGGCGCGGGGACCTACACTCCGATCGCCAAGACGCTGGTGACCTGGTTCGACAACAAGCGCGCCCTGGCGATCGGACTCTGCGCAGGGATCATGAGTCTCGGGACGTCCCTCACGCCGATCATCGCCGGGGCACTCATCGGTCGGCTTGGATGGCAGATGGCCTACGCAACGCTGGGACTGATCGCACTGATCGTCTCGGTCTCGATGATCACCGTGTTCGTGCGGGCCCGCGCCGAACGCCACGTCCGCGGCCGGCTCGTCACCGAGACCGAGGACGACGGAAAGTCGGTGAGCCTGGAGTTGCCGGGACTGACGTTCGGCGAGGCGCTGCGCTCAAGGCACTTCTGGATGCTCACGCTGGCGCTCGGCGCGGTCGGGATCGCCATCGTCGGACTGCAGGTGCACCTCGTGCCCATGATGAGCGATCGCGGTCTGGACTCCGCGCAGGCAGCTCTTCTGCTGACCATCTATGCTCTGGCCAGCGTCGTCGGACGGGTCGGCGGCGGATTCCTGATCGATCGCATCCCCGGCACGATCATCGGGCCCATCGTGATCCTCGTTCCGGTCGTGGGGCTCTTCTTCCTCCACCCGCCCTTCGTCTCGGCCGCCGTGGCGGTGGCACTGATCGGGGTGGCGTACGGCATCGAGGCCGACCTCGTCGCGTTCTTCATCACGCGGTATCTGGGCATGCGCGCCTTCGGGAAGGTCTTCGGACTCATGCAGTCGGTGTTCCTCATCGGCACCGGCTTCGGGCCGCTGCTGCTCGGCCTCGCATACGACAACTTCGGCACCTACGACCCGGTCATCCCCGTACTAGGCGGAATACTGGTCGCGTGCGCCATCACCATCGCGCTGCTCGGCAAGTACACCTACCCGGCCGTGGAGGGCTTCGATCAGGTGGCGGCGAAGGACGAGTTCGCGGCTTCTGAGCTTCTCAGCGAGATCGCGGAGGGCGAGGGCGAGCCCGCGCGAGATGCGCGGCCCGCGGCCATCGTCGGCGAGCAGAAGTCGTCGCTCAGCTGACCCGACCGACGTGGCCCGGCGCGGCGATGCCGCGCCGGGCCACGTCGAGGCTCATTGTGCATAGGCCGCAGTTCGGGCGACCGCGCCTCCGCATCGCCGTTCTGGTAATGACATGGGAGATCGTCTCCATCCAGCAAGCCGTGCCCGTTCGCGCTGCCGTGTTTGGCCGGCGCTGCCAGAGTGATCTCCGTCGCCAGCGAGGAACGCGCACATTTCCGAGACCGGCCGTCGCCGCAGTCATCGAGGGCCGCGGCATCGGGGGTGGCTGGGCATTCGCGGCGGCATGCGATCTCAGACTGGCATCGGAGAGCGCGATCGTCGGCCCCACCCCGGCCCGCCCGCGCGTCGTGTCTCCCCTCACAGGCGTCCGGCGGCTGGTCAAAATCGTGGGCATCGCCGCTGTGAGGCACCTTCTGTTCACGGGAGTGGCCCTCCGTAGCGTGCTTACGAACTGGGGCTGATCGAGGTCGTTCCCGGCTCTGAGATGAACGCGGCGCCAGCGCGAGTCGTCCGGACCTCCTCGATCGCTCGCAGCTGGCCATCCGTGCGATGAAGGAGCTGATGGACGGTCGAAACGCGCAGCTGGATGCCTACAGCCGACGGGCGGCGCTGTCACTGACGAGGGTGACTCGCTGAGGGTCGAGAGCGTTGCTGGACGGCTGGCGCGCCCAGCTCCCCATGGCGGAACAGCGTCGTGCAAACTACCGACCCGAATCGCGCTGCAGACCCGTCGATGCGTCTTTGCGACACGCGAGGAGCGCCATAGACTCCTGACATGGGCAACCACGAAGTAGTGGAAGCACTGCGGAATGCAGTCCTCGACCTTGCGTCGAACAATCCCGATTCGGAACTCACCGTGGCCGCCGTCGCGGGCGCCGCGGGGATCTCACGCGACGAGTTCTACCGAAACGCATCCAGCCCCATCCAGCTGCTGGCCGATGCCCTAAGCGACGAGTTGCTCTCGCAGTACGAGGAACTCGAAGATCAGTACCCCGATGAGCTCATACGAGCCATGCGGGCCCGGATCTCCTTGATCCACCTCGCGAAGTGGGCGAAGGTGTACGGGGGGCCGGTCCGGAAGCAGTTGATGCAGGCTCTTCGGCAGACACTCGAGCCGTCTCTCCGCATCATCAACGAAAAGGATATTCGGAAGCATCCGGAACTCTTGCCCGAAGGGATATCGCTCGACGACGATCTCGCGATCAAGTTCGTGTCGGCGTACAATTCCGGCGGTGGCATGGCGGGGATCGAAGTCTGGGTCGATCAGCCCGAGCCGGACGTCGAGCGCGGGCTGCAGCTGCTGTCGGCGGTCTCTTCGCTGCCACACCACCTCAAGGTCGATCCGCCACCGCAGACATCGCCCGACGACTGACTTTGCGCGCCGGCGGTACAGAGCCTGTGGGATGCTGAACGGAAAATCGGACCTCAGCTGGGCAGGCGGCAGCCTCCGTTCTGCGAGCAGAACGGATGTCGTGGATCGGGCCAGTGTCAGGTGGTCAGGTCGTGGGCGCGAGGGTGACCTGGTGGCCGAGGGCTTGGAGTTGGCGGACCAGGTCGCGGGTCTTGCGGGCGGGGTTGATGTGGCGCTGGTGCCAGTCGGCGCCGAGTTCGTGATAGCGGGCGTCGGGATCGTCGATCAGATGCCAGGCGATGACCAGGATGGAGCGGGCGACAGCAACGATGGCTTTGGCGTGACCTCGGCGTTTGACGATGCTGCGCGGGCCGCTGACTGACCCTGACGGTGAGCGACACCGTTCCGCCCTCCTGGACCTGTGGCCGGGCCACGCTCGCGAGGATGTACGGCTGGGGTGTGTACGACGCGGCCTCCCCGTTGAACGTGAAGCCGGGCGGCGGCACGTTGTCCAGGCTCGGGTTGTCGACCTGGATAGTGAGGGCGAGCAGGCCCCCAGCGGGGATGGAGCCGTTGAACGGCCGGTTGGCCAGGACGACATGGCGGCCGGTCTGCGTGAAGTTGGCGGAGTAGGCCGCGGTGATCGTCTGCCCGGCGGCGAGATCGAACTCGATCGTCCAGTCGGTCACCGCGCTGCTGGGCCACACGGTCAGCTGGGACTGGAAGCCGAGGCCCCAGTTGGCGGTCATCCCGTACGCGACCGTGGTCGCCGCGGCGTTCGCGGGGCCGGGCACGGTGAGCAGCACGCCCGCGCCCAGGGTCATCGCGACCAGCATCCGTCTGATCTTCATCGCGGGTCTCCCCGGGAAGCGGCGCACATCGGCGCAGGCTGACGGGTTGTGGGGCCTTCCGCAGGAAGCATCGCACCGACGCTCAGCCCAGGACAGCCTGCCTTCGTTCCCGATGGACCTGACCTGGCCGAGCCCGGTTGTCTCCGGTGAAATGTTCAGGTTTGGGGGGCGCGCTCGATGCTGGCGTTGAAATGGGCCAGACCTTCGGCGAAGGAGGCCAGTTCCTCCGGGGTCCAGCCGCTCAGCACCCGGTCGAAGCTGATCAGCCGGCACCGGAGCTCCTCCTCCACCCGGAGCAGCCCCTGCTCGGTGATGCGGAACTTGCGGGCCATGCCGCCCTCCGGGTCGGGGATGCGCTCGGCCAGGCCGCCGCGGAGCAGGGCGGTGGTCTGCCGGTTGATGGTGGAGGTGTCGAGACTGAACGCCTGCGCGAGCTGGCCGATCGACATCGGCCCCTCGGCTTCGAGCCGCCGCAGCAGGATGTAGCTGCTCTTCTCCAGTCGCCGGGTCTCGGGGTCGGGCACCGTGAGGACCTTGTACCGGCCGATCAGCATGAACTCACGTTCGATGTCGGCGATCTCCTTGCGCACGGGAACCTCCAATCCGGGGGGTCAGAATATCCCAATATATGGCGACATGTAGGATGCACATCCTATGCATAAGGCACATTGCCCACCAGTGGAGAACTCATGAGCCCGGCACCCGCCGCGCCCCGCAACGGAGCCGTCATCGGCGTCCTGGCGGCGGCGGGCATCACGGTCTCTCTGATGCAGACCCTGATGCTGCCTCTGATCGCCAGCCTGCCCACCCTCCTGCACACCACCGCCGCCAACGCCTCCTGGGCGATCACCGCCACCCTGCTGGCGGGCACGGTCGCCACCCCGGTCGCCGGTCGCCTCGGTGACCTCTACGGCAAACGCCGTGTCATCCTCGTCAGCGCGCTCCTGCTCGTCATCGGGTCCCTGGTCTGCGCTCCGGCCGACTCGCTGGTGCCCATGCTCGTCGGCCGTACGCTCCAGGGCTTCGGCCTGGGCATCATCTCGCTGGGGATCGCCTTAATGCGCGACATCCTGCCCGCGCACCGGCTCGGCTCGGCCGTCGCCCTGATGAGTTCCTCCCTCGGCGTCGGCGGCGCGCTCGGCATGCCCGCCGCCGCGCTCATCGCCCAGAAGGTGAGCTGGCACGCGCTCTTCTGGGGCTCGGCCGGGCTCAGCCTGCTACTGACCGTGCTGATCCTGGTGATCGTGCCGGAATCCCCGGTCACCTCGTCGGGCCGCTTCGACTTCGTCGGCGCGGCCGGCCTGACCGCCGGCCTGCTGCTGCTTCTGCTGCCCATCTCCAAGGGCGCCGACTGGGGGTGGACGAGCGCCCTCACCCTCGGCATGTTCGCCGCCGCTCCGGTGATCCTCCTGCTCTGGGGCTGGTGGGAGCTGCGTACCTCGGCCCCGCTGATCGACCTGCGCAGCGTCCGCCGCCAGGTCCTGCTGACCAACCTGGCCTCCGTCGTCATCGGCTTCGCCATGTACGCGATGTCGCTGATCACACCCCAGCTCCTGCAACTGCCCACGGCCACCGGGTACGGCCTGGGCCAGTCGATGCTCCAGGCCGGCCTCTGGATGGCCCCGGGCGGGCTCGTCATGATGGCGACCTCCCAGCTGGCCGCCCGCCTGTCCGCGGCCAGGGGCCCCAAGATCTCGCTGCTTCTCGGGACGCTCATCCTGGCCTCCGGCTACCTGCTGTCCCTCCCGCTGATGGGCAGCACCTGGGGCATCCTGACCTTCTCCGTCGTGATCAGCTGCGGGATCGGTTTCGCGTTCGCGGCCATGCCCACGCTCATCATGAACGCGGTCCCGATTACCGAGACGGCGGCGGCCAACGGCTTCAACACCCTCATGCGCGCGATCGGCGTCTCCAGCGCCAGCGCCGTGCTCGGCGCCGTGCTGGGCACCATGACGATGAAGCTGGGTCCGGCGACCCTCCCGTCCGAGCGCGGGTTCCACGTCGCCCTGCTCATCGGCGCGGCCACCGCCCTGCTGGCGGCCCTCGTCGTACTCACCATTCCCGGCCGCGCCGGGGCCCGCCGTCTGGCCGAGCAGCCCACCGACCTGGCCGGCGCCCAGGCCTGAACTGGCTGATCTCACCCGCCGGTCACACGGTTCGTCCCTACCATGCGGATGGCAGGGGCGGACGGAAGCCAGCGGGTGACAGGGTGGAACAATTCTTCGGCAACCTCACCGGGTCGCTGATCGATCTGCTGGTGAGGATGTTCGCCACGTTCTTCCTCGCCGCGGGGATGGCTGCCATCATCCGCGGCGAGTTCGACTTCGTCGCGCTGCTCTTCCTCTGCGGCGGTCTGGCGCTCATGGCGTTTGCGCCTGCCGATAATTCCATCCGTGCAGTTCAGGCGGCATGTGAGTACTCGTGGAGGACTCCGCCGAGCCGGTCTCGTCGGCGTATGGTCAAGCTCGCGATTCGCTCTGGATCAGTGATCGGCTCCGGGACGGGACGCAGCGGGGCGGCCTGGGCCAGTGCTTGATGGGCTCGGTGCCGGTTGTAAAACTCTTCGTACTCGCGCAGGGCGTGCCGGAGATGGCGTTCGTTCCAGAGCAAACAGCGGTCGAGAAGCTCGCGGCGGCACGACTGCACCCACCGCTCCATGACCGCGTTCATCCGCGGCATCCAGATACCGGTAAGCACAGTCCGGATGCCGGCCTCGGCCAGGATCTCATCCATGAGCGCCGGGAACTTCCCATCCCGGTCACGGATCAAAAAGCAGGCCCGGCAACCGGCGTCTTCCAGATCCATCACCAGATTCCTGACGGCCTGGTCGACCCAGTTCCCGGTCGGGTGGGCGGTGATGCCGAGCACGCGCACGCGTCTGGTGGCGTGGTCGATGACGGCCAGGATGTACTGACGCTGCCCATCAAGGGTGACGGTCTCGATGAAGTCGCAGGCCAGCAGGGCCTCGGCTTGGGAGCGCAGGAAGTCGGCCCAGGTGGTGGACGCCCGTTCGGGTGCCGGATCGATGCCTTCCTGCTTGAGGATCTCCCAGACCGTAGACGGCGCCACTTTGATGCCGAGCGTGGTGTACCCTCCGGTACCCCCAGGACGGATTCTCCCGGTTTAAGCGCAGGACGAGGGCGCGGATGGAACGGACGGTTGGCGGGCGCCCGCGCCGTTTCGGCACGCAGGCACGAGCATGACGCCGCTTCATCAGATCACGGTGCCACCGCACGACGGTATCCGGCCGGATGAGAAGCCTCAGCCGGCGCAGGACGTCTCGGGGCAGCGGTGTCAGGAGGGCGGCGAGGAAGGCTCGGTCCTCGGGCGCGAACCGCGCCCTGGCACCGACGCCGAGTTGCCGTTCGAGGATGGTGATCTGGTGACGCAGGGCGAGGATCTCGACGTCCTTGTCCCGATCTCCCATCGGGAGCAACCGCAGCGCGGCGAAGGTGTTCGTGACGGCGAGATAGGCCAGGCGAAGGAGCACGACCGGTCATCCTGCCGCACTGGCTCCTCTTCAGGAGTCGAAGCCTGCGTACCAGAGAAGTCCTGCAAGGCCGTGACCTGGACGGATGGAATTATCGGCAGGCGCTGAGTTGCGTACCGAGAAGATGCGGGACCAATTCGCGGATGGCCAGGTAACCGACATTAGTCTTCTCGACGATGACGATGAGATCTGGAATTACACAAGGGTGGGATCTCA
The DNA here is from genome assembly GCF_053592655.1 of Streptosporangium sp. NPDC002607. Lineage (NCBI taxonomy): Bacteria > Bacillati > Actinomycetota > Actinomycetes > Streptosporangiales > Streptosporangiaceae > Streptosporangium > Streptosporangium sp. NPDC002607. The sequence continues at coordinate 74,204 of NZ_JBSFWD010000016.1, read as the reverse complement.
GGTGAGGCTGAGGGGCGAGATGGTCAGCGAGATGCTTGACGATCTCGCCAGCATGGTAGAAACCACTGATCATCGTATTTGGTACATCGCATGGGATGCCCCGCGCTCTGAGCTAGAAGAGATCGAAGCGATTCTCCTAGGCCCCAAAGCTTCGACGGAGTGAAGGCTGTCATTGCTGAGACAGTGGGATTCGAACCTGCGTCCCTCTAACCCCCAGTCAGGCGTTCTACCAAATTGCGCTACGTCCGTGCTTCCTTGGCGATCGCTACTACCAATGCCAGCGGGGCCTCAATATTGGGCATTGGAAGGCAGGAAACCCCTTGACCCTGGCAATCACCCTCGTCGCTCAGTGGGGCACGTGGGCAAGCGTAGACCATAGGTTGACGGAACATCCGAGCGGGAAGCTGATTACGGACAGCAGCGTTAAGCACTTCGTCACACGCAATCGGGACGGTGGCGCACTCATCTCTTACACGGGACTCGGTAGGGTCGGCAGGCTCGACTTATCTGCCTGGGTACGAGGTGTTCTTCGTGGCGAAAATAGAACCGTAGACGAAACTCTGATCGACTTGCGGGAGCAGGCCACAGCCCGACTAGGCCTCTATGCCCATTCATACGGCATACCCCACTTCTTCCTAGCTGGCGCTTTCCTACAAGGACACCCGTGGGCAATAGAGGTTAAGAACACACAACCCTCCAGCGCCCTAGGGGCTGGCCCCACACAACCCTCCTTCCGTACGTCTGCAGAGAATGCCGCGAAAGAGCCGATTCTATTGGTCGGCGGCTCCGGGCGCGACGCCATCACTCCTGCAGACGCAAAGTTATTAGAGAAGGTATTTCGCAAGAGACCTCGTCAGCCGGAGGAGTTCATGCAGCTTCTAGCTGACGTGAACTTTCGTGCCGCAAAGAGTCGTCACGCAGCTAGCAAAACGATAAGTGCATCATGCACCGTCGTCTACATGCCACCGTCAGGCGACGGTGTGAAGCATCAGTGGTACGGCCCTGAAGCTCAGAGGCCCCAAGCCCCCCAAGGCTTCTCTCACATCGCTTTCGGACTTGATCTGGAAGAAGTTGCAAAGGCGGGAAGAGGCTTCCTCATGGGCAAGATTCCTAAAGAAGATCTGGACACTAAGGCCCAACAAGCTGCCGAGCGTGCGCTTCGGCCTCAGGGTCGAACCGTGCTCCCTCCCTCCTAGAGGCCTACACGGAGGTTGCAAGGCTTCCTACGGGCTGTGCTTTGAGCTGTTGACCGCCGCTCTTTAGACGAGTCCGCCTTTGCCCTGCTCAGTAACTCTTTTAGAGATCTAGCAAGTCAACATTTCGTCAACAGGAGGGGGTGGAACAGATGGCATCAGACTCCACCAGTCTCCAATGGCTGTCACCTGAATCTGCCCTCTGACCTGGCTAAACAACAAAAGTCCGGAGCACCCTGGAGTGCTCCGGACTTCGTTCGGCATAACCGTAGGTTCTGGGTTCGAGTCCCAGGCGCCCTACCACTCGCGAGCAGGAACGTAGGCTCTGACCTAGGCCTACGTTCCTGACGATCTTTCTCCGCCCATGCAGCCGGATGCAGTCAGACGCAGCCGTCTGCCAGGAGTCCCGGAATATATGCGGAATGGGATCGACGACGTTCCCCCGGGTCAGCTCAGAGGTTCCGGAAGCTCGCGGAGCGATTCCGGGGCCACGGTAGCCGACACGACGAAGGACCCCGAGGGCTACCCGGAGTCCTTCGTGTCCTGCTGTTGAGAGTGTCACGTCGTGAGCACTTCCAAGATCCGCTTGTTGGCCACCTCGTGCTGGCCGTCGATGCACTTGGCGTAGACCTTGAGCAGCACGTCCACTCCGTGCCCCGCCCGCTCCGCCACCTCCGGCGCGTGGACCCCCGCGTTCAGCCAGAGCGAGACCGCCGCGTGCCGCAGGTCGTACGGCCTGCGCGCCAGCGGTGAGGCGACCTGGTCAGGCGTGGAGGCGTACGACCGGGCTTGCTTCCAGACCATCGAGACCGTGGAGCCGGGGAAGGTCTGGCCGGTACGGGTCCGAAACAGCCGGCCATCCCCGGCGACTCCGTACCTGTCGATGTGCTCGCGCAGGATGGCCATCAGCTCCGGAGGGATCGGCACGGTCCGCGTGGCTTTCTCGTCGCGGTGCTTGAGCCCTCGTTCGTCGTTGGACTCTCCCGAGTCGGTGTAACGCTTGTTGCTCTCCGGCCGGGTCTTCTCCAGGGTGAGCGTGCCCCATCCGGTCTTCGGAAGCTCACAGTTCGCCTTGCGCAGACCGGCCGCCTCAGCCGGGCGGAGACCGGCGAAGTACATGCAGGCGAACATGGCCGCCATCATCTGGCCACGGGTACGGCCCGCATAGGTCACCGCGATCAACAGCTGACGAGCCTGCTCCGGATTGACCACCGACCGGCGATCGATCTCGCCGCCGGTTTTGACCTTGCGGAATTTGACCTTGTGGATCGGATTTGCCGAAAGCTCCCCCAGCTCCATGGCGTACTCCAGGACGTGATGGAAGACCGCCCGCTTGCGCCGGTAGGTCGAGGCAGCCGCGGCCTTGCCGTCCAGGCGCAGAGAGATGATCTCCAGGGCCGTCCGCGTGTGCTTGGGTTCCTCCAACGCGCTCAAGGGCGGCGCTGCGCGCCGCCTCGCGGCCCTGCGCCCGCTCGGCGGCCGGGCATGCGGCCTGGGGGCCGGTCCCGGCCGCCAGCGGCTCGGGCCGCCGCGAGCACCCGCCTTTCCATCAGATTCAGATCAGCGACGCCACCACATCCACCAACGGCGAGAACCCTCTACCGGAGCCCCGCACTACTCCTGAGCACGGAACTCGGGCACCGCCACAAGCGCTGCTTCGTACTGGGCTCTCTCGAACACGAACGGACCGATGGTTGTGAAATCGTCGTAGTCGACCTCATCGCAGTAATCCGTCTGCCAGCCCAGATCCCGCCAGACCACGTGATCGGAAGAGACCTCTACGACCACGGTCAGGGCTCCGCAGCCGAGATCACCGCACTCTGGACACACGTACAACGGCACCCTGCCGTCATCCAACGGTGACTCACACCGCCCCAGCAGCCGATACACGTCGTCATCGTCGTCAAGGACCGGGGCCAACCATAAGACCGACGCCATATCCGCGTTCCCGGGCACCATCTCCAGCAGCGACCTACCGTCGATCACGAAGTCCAGGAAACGACACTCGGAGCGATACGCCTCTCTCCCGAGCGTTTCAAAGGGCCGTACCCGACGCACCAGTGACAACGAACTAGCCATACCGCCAGTCTCCCAGCGAGGCATCCCACTAATCGAGGCAATAACCCAGCCTCCGGCAGGGGGCGCTCCGGCTCCGGGATGGTCCCAAGGGCGCGTTTGTCACCGCCAGCCTGTCGGTGACTGAGGTAGGGGCCTGATCAGGCGGGCGGGGTACGCGCAAGTGCGCAGCCTCGCGAACTACTCGACGTAGGTCGATGACAAGGACCGGCACCCCGCCGGGATCTGCGGCCTCTTCCGGTGTCGGCATTCGCGCGGCTACATCGGCTGGTCCCGTGACGTCCATCGGCGTACGTTCCCCTCCTTGGCGCACGTACGCCCCCGGCATCACTCCTACCCGGTTGCAAGTGAGGCCCAAGGTGCCTTACTAATGCTGATATCCGTGACATTAGTAGTACCGCTACGGAGAGGAGGCATAGCAGCAGTTCATCGGCACGATTTCGAGCCACAGAGGCGGCGCGGGTACCCCGGCTCCTCGCGGCACCCACCTCGTCGGCAGCGGACGGGAGCAGGAGACACATCCGCCGCCGACTCGCCGACCCTGCGGACTTACCGAAAGCCGCTCTGTGGGGTTGGGGGCGCATTTCCTGAACATAAAGATCGTGGAACTGTAATAGCAGCCGGGGTGAGGCAATGGAGTTCCGGGTTCTGGGTCCTCTCGAAGTCTGGGAAGCCGAGACGATCGTCGGCATCGGTGGTCCTCGGCAACGGGCCGTCCTCGCCAGACTGCTGGTCGCGGCCGGCGCCGTCGTCTCCACCGACACGTTGATCGATGACCTGTACCACCGGGATCCGCCGTCGGCGGCGCTGGCCTCGTTACACGTCTACGTGTCGAACCTGCGCCGCGCGGTCGAACCGGGGCGGGCTCCGCGCACCGCCCCGCGGCTCCTCATCGCGCGGCGACCCGGCTATCTGCTCGCCACGAAGGACGTCGACGCGATCCGGTTCGACCGGCTCGTCGCCGACGCGCAACACCGCCCGCCCGTTCAGGCACTCGCCCTCCTGGACCAGGCGCTGAGCCTGTGGCACGGTCTCCCGTACGGCGAGTTCGCGGGTGAACTGTGGGCGATCGCCGAGGTGAACCGCCTGCGCGAGCAGCGCCTCGTGGCAGTCGAGCGCCGCGCGCGGACGCTACTCGATCTCGGGCGGCACGACATGGTGGCTCACGAACTGGAGCCGGAGATCCCGGAGAATCCGCTGCGCGAGCGCCTGTGGTGGCTGCTGGCCCTGGCCCTGTACCGGTCCGGGCGGCAGGCCGACGCGCTGGCCGCGCTGCATCGAGCCAAGAAGGTCATCGCCGATCAGCTCGGGCTCGACCCCGGCCCCGAGCTGCGGGCTCTCGAAAGGGACATCCTCCAGCAGGCCCCGTCGCTCGCCCCCACCTTCGAACTCGCCTCGCCTGTCGTGACCGCCCCCGTCACGGCCCCTCCCACCGGGCCCTCCTCGCCACGGCACGGACGTGACCGGCAGTTGGCGGAGATGGAGGCGGCGCTCAGCCAGCGCGGCATGCGGGTCATCGCGGTGAGCGGCGGACCGGGCATCGGCAAGACCTGGCTCCTGCATGCCTTCCGCGCACGGTGTGCCGAACGAGGCCACGTGGTCCTCTGGGGCGGCTGCCACGAGTTCGAAGGCACACTGCCGCTCCTGCCGTGGATCAAGATCCTTAAGTCGCTGGAACGGATCCATCCGGCCCCCGACCGGCAGGCCCTGGCCGGCCTGCTGGACGAGACCGCCCCGGAGGGCTCGGCGGAGAAGGCGCGTCTTGAGCGCCATCGGGCGATCGTCGCCTGGCTCGTCGCCGCCGCGCGGACGCGGCCGCTAACGATCATCATGGACGATCTGCACTGGGCCGATCAGGCGACGCTGGCGCTGCTCGGCGACGTGACGGCACTGCTCAACGACTCGGCGCAGAGCGTGCCACTCGCGCTGGTGACCGCGTTCCGGGACAGCGTGAGCCCCTCTCCCGCCCACGATCTGCTTCGCAGGAGCGCCCGCTACAACCTGCTCCGCCTCCATCTCACCGGCCTCGACACCGATGCCGTACGGGCGATCGCCGCCGACATGGGCACCCGGCTCGACGAGGCCACGGCCCGCCTGCTGACCCACCGTACCGGGGGCAATCCCTTCTTCATCCGTGAGACGGTCCGGATGCTCGCCCAGGGCCGCGCACTCGACACCGTGCCCGCCGCGGTCGCCGACCTCATCCACCAGCACCTCGCCACGGCCGGGCCGCAGGTGAGCGAGGTGCTGGAGGTCGCTGCGGTGATCGGCAGGGAGTTCGACCCGGACGTCGTGGCCGAGGTGTGCCCGGCGCCCGTGTACGAGCTTCTGGACCAGGCGGTCAAGGCCGGGCTCGTCGTTCCGGCGGCGAACCGGATGGCCTTCGCCCACGACCTGGTCCGGGAGGCCCTCGTCCAGGAGATGCCGCCCCTGCGCAAGGCGCTCGTCCATCGCCGGACGATGAGCGTCCTGGCCACCCGGCCGGGCGCGGACGTGGCCGTCATCGCCCACCACGCCATCGAGGCCGGCCCCGCGGCGTACGGCGAGGCGGCCCGCTGGGCGACCGCGATGGCCGAGCAGGCCACCCTCCGGCTGGCCTACCGGGAGGCGGCCACCTGGTGGTCGCGCGCCGTGGAGGCCCACGGCGCCAGCGCCGGCGATCCGGCCAATCACGTCGAGCTGCTGCTGCGGCAGGCCCGCGCGCTGCTGGAGGCGGGCGACGCCCTGGCCGCCAGGCAGGTGCGCGCGCAGGCGCTACGGGCCGCCGACCGCGTGGGCGGCCCGGCCCGGCCCCTGCTGGTCGCCCGGGCGCTCACCACGCTGGACGCACCCTCCCTGTGGAACCTGCGCAACCCGTACGAGGAGGTGGAGCTTCAGTTGGTGCACCGGTTCGAGCTGGCGTTGCGGGCGCTGCCCGAAGCCGACAGCCCCGAGCGCGCGCGGCTGCTTGGCGGGCTCGCACAGGAGCTGTACGACGGCACCGACGACGCGCGGTGCCGTCTCCACTCGGCGGAGGCGGTCGCGATGGCCCGTCGGCTGGGCGATCCGCTCCTGCTGATGCGGCTGCTCAACGCACGCTACCTGTCCATCCCCGGCACCATCTATCCCGAACAGGCGCTGGAGATCGCCGAGGAGCTGAAGGCCCTGGCCCTGCGGACGCAGACTCCCGAGTTCGAGCTTCTCGGGCACATGATGCTGACCCACCGCCGGCTGGAGGCGTTCGATCTGGCGAGCGCGGACGAGGCGGCCGACCGTTGCGACACGATGCTGAGCCGGATGCCCCTGCCATGGCCGCGCTTCCAGCACCTGCTGTGGCGGGCGGGACGGCTCGTCCTCGCCGGCCGGTACGACGACGCCGAGGCCCACTACTGTGAGGCCGAGCAGCAGACCGAACGCATCGCCATGTGGTACCGGAACTCGGTGGTGCCCCTCGGCCGCATCCTCCTCCACTGTCAGCGCGGGACGCTCGCCGAGGCCGAGCCGCTGATCGACGCGGTGGCCGGGATCAGCCGGTGCGCGGATCAGGTGTTCCGCGTCCTGCTGCTCTGCGCGCGCGAGGACTCCGAGGGAGCGCGGCGGCTGACCGAGGGCGGATGGTCGGCGCCCCCTCGCGACTGGTCCTGGCTGACCTTCACCTGCCTGCAGGGGGCGGCGCAGGCGGCGGTCGGCGATCTGGCGGCCTGCGCGGCGACCTACTCCACCTTGCTGCCCTACAGCGGGAGGATCGCTGTGGGCGCCGCGATCGCCTTCCTGGGCCCCGTGGACTGGTTCCTCGCCCTGCTCGCCTCGGCGACAGGCGACCATGAGGCGGTGGAGCGGCATCTTGGCACCCTGACTCGGCTGGCCGATCAGGAGGGGCTGGACATCTGGAGCGAGCGGGCGATGAAGGCCACCGGCCTGAGAGTCCCCTTTCCGTACGCTCCCGTGTGAGTGCCCCTTGACGGCTGGGGGACGACCCCGGCATGACATGACGGAAGGTGGAGGAGCGGAGCGCGGGCCCCGCTCCTTCGTCCGTCGGCGGCGTGGCGACGGGATCCGGACGACCTCCGCATGCGACACCGCCGGACCTGTTCCCCCGGCCTTGGCGGGCATCGGGGCACCGCTGTCACCAAGGCAGAGGGAAGGCCCAGCGCGTTTTCGGCCAGGCCCGTTTCGGCCCTTGAGCAGGATTCATGAGCAGGAGTTGAAGGAACCCTGTCATCTCGACCGTAAGTAATTCACTAACACCTGTCACAAGGCTGTCCCCCTGGCAGGCGCCGTACCGACAGGGACGTCCTCGGGTGTGATCTCGGTCGGGAAAGCGGTAACCACACTGGTCTCTCCCCGATGGAAGGACAAACATCATGGAACTCGACGCGTGCGGGTGGCTGGTCAGGCACGTTGAGGTGGAATTCGGCGGCGCGGGTGCGGCAGGGGAACAGGTTGTTCTCCGTCCGGGCGGGAAGCCTCCTGTGGCCGTGCACGGCCACAGGAGGCCCTCCGTCTAGGCAGGAAGCGTGTCCAGGGTCTCGATGCCGAGTTCCACGGATGTACCTTCCCTTGTTCTATCCCGCGGCGCTCAGCGGCTCTGGAACGCCGCGCAGGTCCACTTCGTATAGCAGGTGACGTCGCACGGGTACAGGTCGCTCTCCGCCTGGGCGGGGAGCATGTCCAGGGCCTTGATGTCGAGTTCCATGGCGTTCGTCCTTTCATCGGTGGGGGGATCCCCGGCCGGCACCGCGGCTGGTGCGGAGCCCCTTTCGTGAGCATGGCCGCTCCTCGGTCATGCGCCGTGCGGAACCTTCCGGTGTGGGTGGCTCCAATCGGCGATGACGAGTCGAGGGATGGGGCCTGCTGACGATAGTCCGCAGGTACTTACGAAGCGCTTGGCTTCTCTAGTGGTCACTTACGGCCGCGGCGGCGCGGAGATCTTAAGGCCGCCGCAAGCCGCTGCTAGCAGCCTTCTCCCCGTCCGGAGGATCGCGGGAACCGGCCACGAACGAGATCCGGACGGCCGTATCGAGTGAATGCCCGACATCGGCCCCTGCCAGACGAAGACGAATGGAGATTCGGCGTCGTGAGTGAGCTTGATTCGGCTGGGGACGGGCTCCCTGGCGGAGACCGTCACCTCCTGACGGACATCGCCCGGGCGACGTTGCACCGTGTGACGAGCGAGAACCGCGGGACTGCCGACACTGGGGCCGAAGACCCTGCGGGCTGGGAGTTCCGGGTCGGGTCACCGTGGACGTACGTGACTCCGGCCGGGGTGACCACGCAGGCGCAGGGCTGGAAGCTTCACGTGGCGGCGACGCTGTTGTCGGCTCCGGTGGTGCTGTCGCGTGCGGTGCGGGTTCTGGGACGCCGTCGTTGCCCGTTCAAGTACGCCACCACGTTGGACGAGTTGCGCAGTCTCGTGGCGCGCGACCAGGACCGCGGATCGGTGGGCAAGTTCATCACGGTCTATCCGCCCGATGACGAGACCGCCGCGGAGATCGCCGGGGAACTGCACGAGGCCACCTATGGTCTGCCGGGTGCGCCGATCCTCACCGACCGGATCTACCGGCCGGGCAGTTCGGTGTACTACCGCTTCGGGGTGTTCTCGGCGCCCAGCGTGCTCGACAACGACGGCTCCTACACCTCGCGGCTGACCGCCCCGGACGGCACCCAGGTGACCGATGAGCGCAACGCGTGGTACTCCCCGCCGGCGTGGGCGACCTGCCCGTTCGAATCAGGTCAGGCTCCGGTCAGGACCACCGCGCCGGAGGCGGTGCTGCTGGCCGATCGGTTCGCGGTGCGCCAGGCCATCCGGCACGGCGCCAAGGGCGGGGTGTTCCTGGCGGATGACCAGGTGCAGGGCGGCAAGGTGGTGATCAAGCAGGCGCGTCCGTATCTGGGTGCCGGGCTCGACGGCTGCGACGAGCGCGACCGGATGCGCCACGAGGCGCGCATGCTGGACGCGCTCGAACCGCTTGGCGTCACCGCGCGCAAGGTGCTCCTCTTCGAGAAGGACGACAACCTGTTCCTGGCGCAGGAACACATCGAGGGCACCGTGCTCAAAGGATGGGACAACGCTCACCCGGACCGGCCGGACCGCGATCGGCCCGGCACGGTGTTGTCCGTCCTGCGGCGCCTGGCCGCGCTGGTCGCCGTCGTGCACGAGCAGGGCTACGTGCTGCGTGATCTGACGCCCAACAACGTCATGGTGACCGCCGACGGCGACTGCCGTCTGATCGATTTGGAGATGGCCGCCGTGCCCGGCACTCCGGTCTCCAAGGCCCACACTCCCGGGTACGCGCCACCCGAGCAGGTGAACTCCGCGCCGTACGGTCCCGCGTTGGGCCCGGAAGCCGACCTGTACGCGCTGGGGGCGACGGTGTTGTTCACGGCCACCAGCGCCCAGCCGCCCCACCTGGCGGATCGGCCCGCCGGCTCCCGGTCCTGGGACGAGCAGGTGGAAAGGACGGTGCGGGTGGCGAGCGCGGGCGATCCGCTGGCCACCGCGCTGTCCCCGCTGATCCTGGGATTGATGCGGGAGGATCCCGCACAGCGCTGGGATCTGCCGCGTGTGCGGGCGTTTCTCGAGGACGCGGAGATCGCCCCCGCGGGATCCGCCACGCGAACGGGAGGGTTCCGCCTGGATGCGGCCGAGCAGGACCGTCTGCTCCACGACGGGCTCGTCCACTCGCTGCGCACCATGTCGCCCGGGACGGATGTCGCGCCGTCCGCTCACCTGTGGCCCCTCACGGGTTACGGGCCGACCGCTGATCCGTGCGCCGTCCAGTACGGCTCGGCCGGGGTGATCGCGCTGTGGGCGGTGGTGCTGGATCGGGCTCAGGCGGGCGATGTGCTGCCGCCGGACACACGCGCCGATCTGACGACCGGCCTGCGGGACGCGGTGACCTGGACGACGCGGCGGATGGCGAACGAGCCCCGGCCCTCCCCGGGGCTGTACTTCGGCCGGGCGGGCATCGCGTGGGGCCTGTATGAGGCGGGCCGCGTGCTCGGTGACGAGAACCTGCGCACCACCGGCCTGAAACTGGGACTGAGCCTGCCGGACAGCTGGCCGAACCCGGACATCTGCCATGGCGCGGCCGGCACGGGGATGGCCCTGCTGCACCTGTGGCGCGCCTCGGGGGACCCGCGGTTGCGGGCCCAGGCGGACGCGTGTGCCGACGGCCTGCTCAAGGCGGCTCAGCGGACCCCGGAAAAGGTGATCTGGCCCATTCCCTCGGACTTCGCGTCCGCGCTGGCGGGTGTGGAGCACTACGGCTTCGCCCACGGCGTCGCCGGGATCGCCGCGTACCTGCTGGCCGCCGGGATCGCACTCGACCGTGACGACTGCATGGAGATCGCCCTGCTCGCTGGAGACACTCTGGTGGCGGCGGCCGAATACCAGGGCGGGGCCGCCTGGTGGGCGGAGGGCCCGCAGGGCGGGCAGAAGTTGCCGCACTGGTGCAACGGCTCCTCCGGCGTCGGCACTTTCCTGGTGCGCCTGTACGCCGCGACCGGTGAGCGCCGCTTCCTGGACGCCGCCCATGGCGCCGCGCTGGCCGTCCATGGAACTCTCCGGAGCTCGGGAACGGCCGCCTGCCACGGACTGGCCGGTGACGGGCAGTTCCTGCTGGACATGGCCGAACTGCTGGGCGAGCGCGCCTATCACGAGCAGGCGGAGGAACTGGCCGCGGCGTTGTGGGCGAAAGCCGTCCTGCGCGACGGACTGCTGGTGGTGCCCGATGAGGCCGCGGGCAGGGAGATCTCCATCGGCTGGAACACCGGGCTTGCCGGGGTGCTGGACTTCCTGTACCGGCTGCGCCACGGCGGGCCGCGCCGGTGGATGGCCGAGCCGGGCGACGATGTGCGCGGCGGGGCTCGGTGATCTCTGGAACGACGAGCCGGGCCGCCACGGCGGCCGGCGAAGGACATCGGCCACCCGTCCAACGGGTGAACTTCCAATTCTCCTCCAGCGGACGGTACGCCGCCTGTCTGGCAGCGGGCGACCACGGCCCGCTGAGCCCGGAGCTGTGGGACCTCACCGGCTCCGAGCCTCGGCCCCGGATGGTGCGTACCCGCGACGGTGAGACCACGGCGAGCGTGCCGCTCCCCACGGACGAAGGCGATCTGCTGCTATGCCGGTCCGGGGCCTACGGTTCACGGCTCACCATCACCGCCCCCCACTCGGACAGCGGGAGGGCGGTCGAAGAAGTCGAACTGATCAACACCCGCAGAGGCGGTCTCAGACTCCTCGGCGGCACGGCGGGAACGCACACCCTGGTGTTGGAGATGGACCCGGACGGGCGCACCACGGTGTGGCGCCTGTCCGGCCGGGCCGCCACGCCAGAACGGATCACCCGGCTGCCGCACCTGATCCGCGGAGCGGTCTGGCTCGACGAGAGCGGCGCCGGTCTGGCACTGTCCTCCACCGAGCCGGGAACGGGCGCCGTGGTCCTGGACGTGACGCGCGGGACGGTGACCCCCCTCGGTCTGCCCGACGGCGAGCACCTGCTGCTGGCCGCGCCCGGCAGTGGAGTGCTGCTGACCGCCGCACGGCACGACGGCGTCTACCGACTGGGCGTGCGACGCCTCGGCGACCAGGGGCCGGCGACCTTCCCCGACCGGCTGAACGCGATCGAGGGCAGCGTGCTTCCGCTGGTCCTGGATCCGGCCGGACGGCGCCTGGCCTTGTCCGTCACCCGCCAGGCCTGTTCCCGCCCAGTGGCCCATGATCTGGTGACGGACGACACCAGCGAGATCGAGCTGCCACCCGGAGCCCTGTATCCGGCGGCGCACTGGTCCAGCGGCGGCCTGCATCTCGTGCACAGCGCCCCCGACCGTCCGACCGGCGTGATCACCATTCCGGAACCGTCCCGGCCGCGTTTCCTCGCCGCCTCCGGCACCCGTCGATCCCACTGGGCATCCGCGCGGACGCAGGAGTACCCCGCGCCGGAAGGCAGCACCGAAGCCATCGTGTACGGCGATCCGATCGGCGGCCGACGCTTGGTGGTGGCGCTTCACGGCGGCCCCGAGGCCGCGTGGCAGCTCGGATTCGACGGGCTGTTCCAGCGCTTCGCCGGCGAGGGGATCGCGGTGGTCGCGCCCAACCAGCGAGGAAGCACCGGATACGGCGCGGCGCACCGTGACGCCATCCAGAACGCCTGGGGCGGGCCCGACCTGGCCGACGTCCTGTGCCTGGGTCGTTTCCTGGCCGCCGAGCGCGGTCCGGGCCGCCGGCGACCCATGCTCTACGGCGCGAGCTACGGGGCGTACCTGGCGCTGCTGGCCGCGGCCGCGGAGCCGGACCTGTGGGACCGAGGCACGGTCGTCGCGCCGTTCCTGTCCGGACGGCTGCTCTACGAGGACGGACCGGACCCGGTCCGCAACCTGATCGATCGGCTCGGCGGGCGCGAGGAGATCCACGACGACGAACTCGGTCCGCGTGACCTGCTCCGGCTGGCCGACCGCATCCGGCTACCGCTCCTCATCGTGCACGGCGAACAGGATCCGATCATCCCGGTCAGCCACTCCCGTCGCCTGCACGACCGGCTGCGCCAGGTCCGTCACGCCCATGCCGCGCCCCTGACCTATCTCGAAATTCCCGGCGCCGGTCACGACCCGCTGTCCGACAGCGGCGGACATGTCATCGGCGACCGCGTGCTCGAATTCCTCGACACCGGGACGCTCTCGCCCGACTGAGGCAGTCGGCCGAGCCGGCCGCCACCCGGAGGCGGCTTCGGCATCTCCCCGACCACCTCCACTGAAGCCCGCAGAAAGGCCTTCTGCGGGGAAGGGCTAACCGCACCCAAGAGATAGAGGCGATCGATGTCAGGCCAAGCGCCGGATCCACCAGCCGGGCAGGTAACGCACCGGCACAGTGACCGTCTCCTGGCCTCGATGACGCGCGGCGTCTGGGCGCGCCATCGTCACCGCCACCGTGACCCGAGCCGCCTGCGGTGCCCAGCCGGACACCGCCGCCGTCAACCGTCTCACCGAGCAGGTGGAGACGTTGCGGAACCTGGTGTCCGCGCTGCTGCGCAGCACTCAGGCACTGGGCGTCTCCCTGATCGCCGCACTGGCCGGGCTGCTGGTGCTCTCGCGCTGGCCACCGCCATCGTCGCCGGACCCGTGTTCGTGGCGCTGGCGGTGTTCGCCAGGCTGCTGCGTGTGCTCATGATCCGGCAGCGCGAACTCGTCCTCGCCGACGAGACGCTCACCGCCGAGGCGACCCCGATCCTGGACGGAACGCGTGACATCGCCGCCTGCGGGGCGCGAAAGCAGGCGTACGCCACCGTACGGGCCACCGTCGACAACCAGGCCGCGGCCACCCGCGCCCTGGCCGGCCTGGACCTGCGGACGAAGCGGTTGAACTTCGCCTACTCCCCCAAGGCCACGCCCGTCGTACACCACCTCGACCTCGTGATCCCCGAGGATGAGCACCTCGCCGTGGTCGGCCCCAGCGGCATCGGCAAATCCACTCTGTCCATGCTGCTCACCGGGCTGCGACAGCCCACCGAAGGGGAGGTGCTGCTCGGCGGTCTCCCGCTGTGGGAGATAGCGGAACCCGAGTTGCGCACCATGATGGCGCTCGTGCCGCAGGAGGCGTACGTCTTCACCGGGACGGTCCGGGAGAATCTCGCCTACCTCTGCCCGGCCGGGATCAGGGACGGCAGGCTGCTCGAAGCGGCGGACAGGGTGGGCGCGTGGGCGCTCGTCCACCGGCTCGGCGGCCTCGACGCCATGATCGACGAACCGTCCGCGTTGTCGGCCGGCGAGAAACAGCTCATCGCCCTGGCCCGCGCCTATGCTTCCCCGGCCCGCCTGATCCTGCTCGACGAGGCCACCTGTCACCTCGACCCGGCTGCGGAGGCGAAGGCCGAAACCGCCTTCGCCATCCGGCCGGGAACCCTCATCGTCATCGCGCACCGCATCAGCTCCGCCACCCGGGCCCAGCGCATCCTGCTGATGGACGGCACCACCGCGCTCACCGGAACGCACTCGGAGTTGCTGATCCGCTCGCCCCTGTATGCCGACCTCGTCAGCCACTGGACGGCCGACCAAGCACCCGGCCTCTCTGGCACTCATTCGGAAGCGACAAGGAAGTTTTCATGAGCGACACCGCCGACAAGCCCTCCGACGTCATCTGGGATCTCACCTACGCCTGCCCGCTGCGCTGCGTCCACTGCTACTCGGAATCGGGCAGGCGGCCGACCCGGCAGCTGAGCCATGGCGAGATGCTACGGGTCGCCGACGCGATCATCTCGCTGGGGCCGGACGCGATCGAGTTCGCGGGCGGCGAGCCCCTGGTGATCAAGGGGATCTACGAAGTCGCCGAGCACATCGCCCGAGCAGGGGTCAAGGTCAACCTTTACACCAGCGGATGGACGTTCACTCCCCAGGACGCCCAGGACGCCGCCCGCGTGTTCCAGCAGATCACCGTCAGCGTCGACGGAGCCGACGCCGACGTGCACGACCGCATCAGGGGAAGGGCCGGCTCATTCGAACGTGCGCTGAACACCCTTGCCATGCTGGACGACATCTCCGCACGTCGCTCGGCACAGGGGGATCCTCCTGTGAAATTCGGGATCGACTGTTCGATCCTGCGCAGCAACCTTTCCCAGACCGAGAAGTTCTGCACCGACGTCGCCCCCCGGTTCCCGCAGATGCAGTTTCTCAACTTCGCCGCCGCCGTGCCGTCGGGGCTGGCCAGCCGGCCCGGCTTCAGCGACGCGGAACTGCTCACGTTCGAGGAGCTCAACACCCTGACCAGTGAGGAGCACTACGAGCGCCTCAGGTCCCTGGCGCCGGACTCGGTCGCGGTGTCCGCGTCGAACAACTTCATCCTCATGATGCACCCCGACGCCGTCTCGCGTTTCGGTTTTCCCCTGCTGCAGGTGGAGCCTGACGGCGAGGTACGCGCGATGCCCATCTACGAAGGGAGCGTGGGGAGTCTCCTGACCGAGGATCCCGCCGTGCTGTATAAGCGCGCCGTCGAGCGATGGAGCGATCCCTTCGTGGTGGAGACGTTGTCCGCGGTGCGTTCGATGGCGGACTGGGCCGAGGCGGTCCGGCGTATCGACCGCCGCTTCGGATCCCCCGACGTCCTGCTGCGCATCGACCGCCGTCCGCCCTGGCCGGTTTCGGCGCTCTCCTGAGGTCGCGGCCGGCCGCCCGCAACCGCGGCCGCGGCATCGACGACGTCCGCGCGTACGCCGAAGCCATGACCACTGCTTACGAGATCAGATCGATCATGATGGAGGATGGCCGACCATCTGATCACCTGAAAGAGTGGGGCCGACGTCGACACGCCGGCCCCACTCCCTGTGGGATGCATAACCGCGTTTTCTCGAAAATCGTGACTTCCAACTTTAAGGTGATCAGATCCGGCGACACCTGGACCAAGGGAGAGGACGCCATGACGTGGCTCGTCACGGGGGCGGCAGGCATGCTCGGGCACGAGGTGGTCGCGCTGGCGCGCGGACGAGGGTACGACGTCGCCGCGCGAACCCGCCGGGACCTGGACATCTGCCACCGGGACCAGGTCGAGTCGGCCTTCCAGACGCTCGCCCCGCGGGTCGTGGTCAACTGCGCCGCCTGGACGGCGGTGGACGACGCCGAGAAACGGGAGCGAGAGGCCTACCGGGTCAACGCCGACGGCCCCCGGCTGCTCGCCGAGGCCTGCGCGCGGCACGGTGCCCGGCTGGTCCATGTCTCCACCGACTACGTCTTCTCCGGTGACGCAGGCGTCCCGTACGGCGAGGACGACCCGGCCGAGCCGCAGACCGCGTACGGGCGGACCAAGCTGGCCGGGGAGAAGGCGGTCCTCGACGCGCTGCCTTCCGCCGCCGTCGTCCGGACGGCATGGCTGTACGGCGCCCACGGACCGAACTTCGTGAGCACCATGCTCCGTCTCATGGCGGAACGGGAGACCGTCGAGGTGGTCGACGACCAGTTCGGGCAGCCGACCTGGGCCGCGGACCTCGCGGACCGGCTGGTCACGCTCGGCGAGCTCGGCTCCGCGGCGGGGGTGTTCCACACCACCAACTCCGGGAAGGCCTCCTGGTTCGAGCTCGCCCAGGAGGTTTTCCGGCTGTCCGGCACCGATCCCGAGCGGGTGCGCCGGACGACCTCCGAGTCCTTCGTCCGCCCGGCGAAGCGACCGGCTTTCAGCATCCTGGGCCACGCGCGGTGGCGGGAGCTGGGCCTTGAACCGCTCCGCCCCTGGCGGGACGCGCTGCGCACGGCCCACCCCGAGCTGGCGAAGCCCTTCCGCTGAGAAGGTGTGCGCCCGCCCATCGATGGTGGGCCGCGGAGACCCGGTGACGGTTCCCGGCCGGCGCGCCGGCGCGATGGCCGGGAACCGTCACGACGGGCCGGCGAGTTCCTACCCGCGGGCGTGCGAGGCGTAGAAGGCCAGGCACTCCTCGTAGGAGGGCAGAAGACCGGCTGCGCGCGCCTCGGCGAGGGTGGGCGCCGCGGCGTCCTTGGGCGACAGGAGCGGTTCGACGTCCGTCGGCCAGGTGATGCCCAGTTCGGGATCGAGTGGGTGGATGCCGCGCTCCCTGGTCGGGTTGTAGCCCTCCGAACACAGGTAGATCACGGTCGCGTCGTCCGTCAGCGCGAGCAGGCCGTGCCCCAGTCCTTCGGACAGGAACACTCCCCGGTGGTCCTCGTCGTCCAGGCGCACCATCTCCCACTGGCCGAACCTCGGTGAGCCGACGCGGATGTCCACGATCACGTCCAGCATCGCCCCTCGCACGCACTTGACGTACTTCGCCTGGCCCGGTGGCACGTCGGCGACGTGAATCCCGCGCAGGGTGCCCCGGCGTGAAACAGAGCAGTTGGCCTGGGAGAGCCGCAGCCGCCGTCCGGTGACCGCATGGAACTCCTCCTCGCGGAACCATTCGTGGAGACCTCCCCGATCGTCGATGTGGATTTTCGGGTCGTCAATCCATGCGCCTTCGATTTTCAGTGGCTGCATCTCGACTGCTCCTGATCCCGGCCGTTTACCGGACCGTGTAGAACGTGCTGTGGCCTTTTCCACCACGATCCAATGCTGACCGCAGACGGTCCGATTCGGGTGTCCCGCCGACGGTCGTGATACCAAAGTCGACGCGGCTCATACTTTAGTCGGAAAGCAGGCTCCGCATCGGCGACTTCGGTTGATACGGGAGATGCCGACGACCGATTCCCGCCGCCACGATCGGCCTTAATGTTGAATCGTGCGTAAATCCTTACAGCTCATCGGGTTCATCATGATCCTCGAAGGCGTAAGCGGGGCCATCGACCAGATCGCCGTCCAGCCCATCCTCGGCGCGGTGCTCAACTTCTTCAACCGCGTCGTCGTCAATAACGTGGCCTTCCTCGAAGGTTACGAGATCTACGCGAACTTGATCCTGGCGGTTCTCGGGATTGTCGTGATCATTGCCGCGGAAAGGGCTCCGGCGTCCTAACGCCCCGCGCTCTCCGTCCCACCCATTCAATACCGGGATATCAGCAGAGGCCATGAACGAACTGTCACGACCATTACACACCTGTCCGAGGAGCCGGAAATGAAGAACTCGACGGCGGTGCTGGCGGAGGAGACGGGTGAGCCCATCGCCGCCCGCGCGGAGAACATCTCCAAGCGGTACAGCACCGGAGACACGGCGGTGGCGGCCCTCGACGGCGTGTCGCTGAACATCCCGCGCGGCCAGTTCGCCGGCATCATGGGGCCGTCCGGTTCCGGCAAGTCCACCCTCATGCACTGCATGGCGGGGCTGGACAGCGTGGACTCCGGGCGGGTGTTCGTCGGCGACCAGGACGTGACGGACCTGAACGAGAAGCAGCTCACCCGGCTGCGCCGGGACCGGATCGGCTTCATCTTCCAGTCCTTCAACCTGCTGCCCACCCTGACGGCGTTGGAGAACATCGTCCTGCCGATCCGGCTGGCCGGCCGCACGCCCGATCAGGAATGGCTGGACTCCGTGATCGAGACCACCGGCCTGCGCGAGCGGCTGGACCACCGTCCGAACCAGCTCTCCGGCGGCCAGCAGCAGCGGGTGGCGTGCGCGCGGGCGCTCGCCGGCAAGCCGGACGTCATCTTCGCGGACGAGCCCACCGGTAACCTCGACTCCCGGTCCGGCGCCGAGGTGCTGGGCTTCCTGCAGAAGTCGGTACGGCAGACCGGCCAGACCATCGTCATGGTCACCCACGACCCGGTGGCGGCCTCGTACACCGATCACGTGATCTTCCTGTCCGACGGCCGCGTCGTCGACCGGATGCCGGAACCCACCGCGGAGAAGGTCCTGGAGCGGCTGAAGAGGTTCGAACCCGCGAGAGCGAGCACCACGGCCCCCGGCAAGCAGGGGCGGATCTGATGCTCGCGAAACTCACGTTGCGCAATCTCCTGGCGCACCGGGTCCGGCTACTGCTCTCCGTGCTCGCGGTGACGCTCGGGGTCTCCTTCGTCGCGGGCACAATGATCTTCCGGGACACCGCCACCCAGAGCTTCGACCCGATCTTCGCGGGGCGGACCGAGACCACGACCGTGGTCGTCCGGCCCAAACCGGCCGAGGGTGAGAACGCGACACCGGCCACGATACCGGCCTCCCTGGTCGGCACGCTGCAGCAGAGCGTGCCCGGCGCCGCGGAACTCAGGGGACAGTACGACGGGTACGCGGCGCTCGTCCGTCAGGACGGGCGGATCGTCGGCGAGGACCGCGCGGCGCACCTGGGCGCGGCGTACCTGAAGCGACCGGGCGCGGGCCTGCGGATACTCTCCGGCCGGGAGCCCTCGGCGGCCGACGACGTCGTCGTCGAGGAGCGCACCGCGGCCGAGGGGCAGCTCAAGGTCGGCGATCCGGTCAGCGTGGTGACCGCGCGGGCGACGAAGTCCATGCGCGTCGCCGGCGTCTTCAGGGCGGTCAACGACCAGGTCGGTCGTGCCGCCACCTACGTGATGTTCGCCCCGGAGACCGCGCAGGCCCTGCTGACCGGCCCCGGGCAGTACTCGGCGATCTTCGTACGGCCGCGCGAGGGTGTCTCGCAGCAGCAGCTTCTCCAGCAGGTCGGCGCGGCACTCCCGGCGCAGTACGAGGCCAAGACCGGCGCGGACGAGGTCGAGGAGGTCAAGTCCCAGCTGAGCTCGCTCTTCGAGCTGATCAGCCGGTTCCTGCTGGTGTTCGCCGGGGTGGCGGTCTTCATCGGATCGTTCATCATCCTCAACACGTTCACCATGCTGGTCGTGCAGCGGATCCGGGAGCTCGCGCTGCTCCGGGCGATGGGCGCGAGCCGCGCCCAGGTGACCCGGGCGGTTCTCGGCGAGGCACTCGGGATCGGCTTCCTCGGCTCGACCCTGGGCCTGCTCACCGGCGTGGGACTGTCCTACGGGCTCAGGCTGCTGTTCGAGCGGTTCACCGGCGGCACCCAGGTTCCGCTGCGCACGCCGGTGGTCGGGCTCTCGACCGTGATCTGGGCGTACGCGGTCGGCATGCTCGTCACCCTGCTGGCCGCCTACCTGCCGACGCGCCGCGCGGCGAAGATCCCGCCGGTCGCGGCGATGCGCGACGACGTGGCGCTCACCCGCCGTTCGATGACCCTCCGTCTCGTCTCCGGCGTCGTCATGGCACTGCTGGGCGCGGGAGCGCTGGCCGCGGGCCTGGCGACCGGGAAGGCGGAGGGCGCGGCCCTGGTGATCGGCGGCGGTCTGCTGACGTTGCTCGCCCTGACGATGCTCAGCCCGTTCCTGAGCCGGCCGGTCATCGCGCTGCTCGGCTGGCCGATCTCCCGGCTCGGCGGCACGGTCGGGCGGCTGAGCCGGGAGAACGCCCGGCGGGATCCCCGCCGTACCGCGGCCACGGCGTCGGCGCTGATGGTCGGGCTCGCGCTCGTCTCGGTGGCGACGGTGGTGGCCGGCTCGATGAGCGCGTCCGCCGACCAGAGGATCGCGCGTCAGTTCGGCGCAGACCTCTCCCTGGACCCGCGCGGTCTCACCGGTTTCAGCCAGGAGACGGTGGACCGGGTGGCCGCCGCCCCGGGCGTGCGCGGCGTCACCGCGGTCCGGCACGGGACGATGGGGATCGCCGGCGGGCAGGTGCCCGTCCTGGTCGCCGACCCGGTCGCGCTGGCGGGTCCGGCCAACCTGAAGATCGAGGACGGCACCGGCACCCTGGCCGCCGACGGGCTGCTCGTGCAGAGCGCACTCGCCGCGGAGCGTGGCTGGAAGGTGGGCAGCACCGTCACGGGCCGGTACCCGGACCGGTCCACCGCGACCCTGCGGGTGAGCGGCCTCTTCGCCGCCAACGAGGTCCTGGGCATGTCCTTCGTCGTGAGCCCGGCCGGTTACCAGGCGCACGCTCCGGCCGGTCTGATCCAGAAGGCGTTCGTCGACCTCGACGACGGTGGCGAGGAGCAGGCCCTCGCGGCCGTGCGGTCGGCGCTGCGCGCCTACCCGAACGTCGAGCTGAAGGATCGCGAGGCCGTACGGGCCGACGCCCGCCAGGAGATCGATCAGGTGCTGAACCTGATCGTGGTCCTGCTGGTGCTCTCGATCGCCATCGCCGCGCTGGGCATCGTGAACACGTTGAGCCTGTCGGTGATGGAGCGGACCCGCGAGATCGGGCTGCTCCGAGCCGTCGGGATGAGCCGCGGCCAGACCCGATCCATGATCAGCTACGAGTCGGTGATGGTGTCGCTGTTCGGTGCCGTGGCCGGTCTGGCTTTCGGGACCGTGCTCGGCTGGGCGGTGCAGCGGGCGATGGCGGCCGATGGCGTCGAGGTACTCGACATCCCGTACGGCCGGCTCGGGCTCTACCTGCTCAGCGCCGTCCTGATCGGTGTCGTGGCGGCGATCTGGCCGGCCCGGCGGGCCTCGCGGATGAACGTCCTGCGGGCCATCCAGCACCAGTGAGCCGCCGATGTGTTGTGACACGACCGACCTCTGCCGGGGGCGTACGGCGACGCTCCCTGATGTCCTAGGGTGACGACATGGCCGAGATCTCCGTTCCGGACGGATCATGGACGTTCGACAGTGAAATCCTCAGGATCGTGCCAGGCGGGGACAGCGACGTCCACGAACTGCGCAAGACGCTCGGCGAGCTGGAGATCCCCCTCGCGGCGATCTCCGGAGCGTCGTTCGAGCCCTCGCGCAAGGGCGGCAACCTGCAACTCCGCCTGCGGCCCGGAGCCGATCCGCTGACCGACGTGGTCACCGGGCGGCTGTCGGGATCCGCCGACCCGTACCGGCTGACCGTCCCCAAGGGGCGCACCGGAGCCGCCGAGTACTTCACCGACGAGGTGCGCACCCACCTGATGCTGGAGCAGGTGCCGAGCGGTCCCTGCGAGTCGTTCCTGCTGCCCGGCCCCGCCGTACCGGTCTCGGCCTCGGCGGGCGACGGCACGGTGAACTTCGACGGTGAGCGGATCCGCCTGGAGTGGAGCCTGTTCGCCAAATCGGTCAAGGAGGCGGCGGGTCCGCAGACGTTCCCGCTGCGGGAAGTGGAGGGTGTGGAGTGGGCCCCGCAGACCGGCGTCGGCTACGGCCGTCTCCGCTTCCGGCTCAGGGGCGCCGCCCCCGCCGTGGCACCGGAGAAGGACCTGCACTGCCTGGCCTGGAGCATGCAGCGGTACGGCGGCTCGACCGTCCTGGTCGCCGCCGCCGTGCTGGCCCGGCTGGCGCCCCGTACCGAGGAGCCGCCCGCGCTGCCGCCGAGCCGGCCGGATGATCGGCGGCAGCGCCTGGCCGAACTGGAGGATCACGACGCCCTGGTGCGCCGCCTGGCCGAACTCGGCGATCTGCACCGCTCCGGTGTGCTCACCGACGAGGAGTTCAGCTCGGCCAAGCGGTCGCTGCTGCGCCGGATGGAGCTCTAGCCAGGGACCCCGGCCCCCTCCTGGGTGACCTCCCGCGCGAACTTCTCCAGTGCCAGGACCATCCAGTTGACCAGATCGCAGTTGTGCTTGCGCGCGGCGAACTCCCAGCGTTCGAGTTGTTCCTGGCTCGGGCTCAGCTGCAGCTTCACGGCGAGCCCGGAGCCGCCCGAGGTCTCGCCGTCCCCCCCGTCGCCGCCCGTCGGCGGGCTCGGTGCCTCGCCCTCCCCGTTTCTCAGGGCGGCCGCCTGCCTGAGCTCCTTGCGCAGGCGGTTCCTGGACCAGGCGTGCTGCTCGGCGCGCTGTAGCCACAGATCCTGTTCGGGCACGCTCAGCGCCG
The DNA here is from genome assembly GCF_053592655.1 of Streptosporangium sp. NPDC002607. NCBI lineage: Bacteria > Bacillati > Actinomycetota > Actinomycetes > Streptosporangiales > Streptosporangiaceae > Streptosporangium > Streptosporangium sp. NPDC002607. Next base: position 51,776 of record NZ_JBSFWD010000016.1, on the reverse strand, counting down.
CCACCTCCGCGTGGTGGGCGAAGCTCAGCTTGTCCCTGCGCCGGGGCAGGCCGAAGCGGCGGGCCACCCAGGCGTAGTTGCGCAACGTCTGGTAGTCCAGCGACGTCCGCTCGATGGCCGTCCGGTAGCGGTCGGCGTACTGCTTCTCCCCGTAGACCAGCCAGTCGCCCAGCCACCACGCGGAGGAGTCGGCGATGAGGGAGAGCTGGCGGCCGATGCTCTCCCAGTTGGCGAACGGGATCTGGGTCGGAAACTGCAGGCCGGTTCTTCTCGGTATCACCGTCCGGTCGAGCCCGAGACGGCGGTTGATCCCATTCTCCTGAGACAGGACTTGTGTCACGCGGCTCTCGCCGCCTTTCTTTCCCCGAACGAGAGGCTCGCTCATCGTTTTCCTTCCTTCCCCGTATCACTGCTCTTCGAATCAGCACGGCGTGAACGGCCGAATCGTGATCGCTCCGCGTGCGCGGAGCCAGGCCACGAACGTGCGCAGCTCGAATAGGTGCCGCGGCGCCGGCCGTCTTCTTCTGGCCGGCCGCCAGGTGTTCAGCGGCGTGCGTCGGTATCGGTCAAGCCAAGGCCGGCCTCGGCAACACTCGCGTCCCTGGGCTGACGGGCGACACGTGCCATCGCCTGCCAAACGGAGCCGGGAAGGACGCGCAATCGGTGTGGAAGAGCCATTGGAAGCGTCGCGTCCCCGAACGCGAACGGCCGATCCAGCGGTCTCAGGTACATGACGAGGCAGGCGAACATCGCCAGGGCGAAGCTTCCCAGCCCCATGAGCAGCCCGATGAGGGTGTGCAGGGTGAGACCGGCCACCAGCAGGTACGGTCGGACGGCGCGCCGCGACACCAGCCCCATGACCAGGGCGAACTCGATCGCCACCGGTCCCCAGGTGAGCAGCGTGACGCCGACCGGTGAGACGCGCAGAGGTTCGAGAACCCCCGCCGCCCAGCCGGGACTACCGAACAGCGGATCGCTGAGCCAGTAGTACAGGGCGGTACCGTCGGCCCATTCCTCCCGGCCCAGCTTCGCCACCGAGGCCTGCAGGTAGATGCCCGCGACCTGGACACGGATGACGAGCAGGGCCGACCACGCGACCAGTGAGACGACCGGGTCACCGACGGCCTGGGGGCGTCCCCAGTGCCAGGCGCGTCCGTCGGTCAGCGCGATCGGCAGGAGCAGGAGGGTGAGCACCGCGGCGACCTGGTCCCCGCCGTCGGGGATCGTCGCGGACGCCTGGAAGCTCACGGCCACCCACCAGTGCGGCAGCGCGGTGAACCGCGGCCGCCACCCGGAGGCGGCGACGGCGAGGACCACGATGGCCACCAGGTGCGCCCGGTCGGCGTCGACGACGCAGAACAGGCCGTAGGCGGCGACGCCGTCACAGTACGGATAGCCGGGAACGCCCTGCGCGGGCCTGAAGAGCGAGGAGGTCTCGCTGGCGAGCAGCGTGGTCAGGGTGCAGAGGGCGAGAAGGGTCCTTGCGAGCCCGTACACGTTCGTCCATGGGCTCGTCTCGGCGATCCCTCGCGCCTTCGCGCCGAGTCCACTCAGCATGCGACCTCCAATCGCACCACCGAGACCGGCATGTGGGTGTGTGCCGCGGCGTCCGCCCAGGCCCACGGCAGTGGCTTCTGCCGTGTCACCTCAAGCGTTCCGCAGAGGATCGGATCGGGAGAGGGGTTGCGCACCGGCACCGCCGCACCGGGCAGTCCGAGGCATCCGGTCACCTCGCTCCGGCAGTCGCGCCACCGGTCGGCGGGTACCGCCGCGAGCAGGATGCCGCGTTCGACCCCCTCGGCGCGGGAGCGTCGGTCAAACCCCCACAGGTTGTGCGGCTCGGCGTGCGGCCCGAGCGTGGCGGGCTGCCACGCTCCGGTGACGGACGCGCGCCACACGGTCTCCCTCGGTTCGCGGGCGGACTTGGTGAAGAACGCCCACCCCTGGGGAGCGACCAGCCGTGCCGCCTCGCTCACCGTTCGCTGCGCGGGCAGTCGGAGGGCGGCACTGGGCAGTTGGCCGATGACGACATAGAGGATCAGGGCGGTCCAGCCGAGGCCGAGTGCGACCGTGGAGACGCCCAGCCTGACGTCGGCGTTCACCGGGCAAGGGTCTTCGCCACGTCGTCGACCCAGCGTTCCTGGGCCAGAACGGTGCCGCCCTCGGAGACGACGCTCCAGATCCGGTTGGTGTTCCAGATGGTGTTGGTCTGCTTGAGCAGCGTGGAATCGACCACGATGAAGGAGTAGGCGACGTTGGGAGCGGACGCGGGATCGCTGTCGCCGACCGGCACCTTCGCGGCCAGCGCGCCGGCGGAGGACGCGGCCTGCTCGATGCGGATCCGGTCGCCGCTGGTGATCGCGGTCTCGAAGGCGGTGAAGAAACCCGGATCGGCGCGCTTTATCTGGGCGACCAGCTGCTGGGCCCTGGCTGCGGGCCAGGCCCCGGTCGAGGATGGGGCACGCAGGTCCGGATATATTTCCGCCACCTGACCCTGCCCCAGGAAAAGTCCCTGGAACAGGGCTTCCCCGTCATAACGTCTGACCTCTGTGGCCCCCAGCGCACTGGAGGCGCCCAGGAGACCTATAGCGCACAATAAGCCTATAGATAACTGTCTATGCTGCATTGGCACCCCGTAACAACCTGCATCAGGCAAGACGGAAGTTATCCTATAATTTCTATAACAAGCAGTAAAGGGGCCGATAGCCTGACCAGACGCCATACCACCTTTTTGCCTACGGCGGAGGCGCCCAACCTTGAGACCTTATGCAGCTGAACATCGACCCTAACTCCGCAGTCCCTCTTTTTGACCAGATCGCCCAAGGCCTGCGGCGCGAGCTGATCACAGGAACGTTGCAGCCCGGTGACCATCTGCCTCCCGCCAAGACTCTGGCGGCGAGCCTGCAGGTGAACCTGCACACGGTGCTGCGTGCTTACGCGCTACTCCGCGACGAGGGCATGGTCGAGGTACGCCGCGGCAGGGGAACCGTGGTCATCGCCTCCGGGACGCGAAGTGGAGACCGGCGCCTGGACAGAGCGCTTGTGAGCCTCGTCGTCGAAGCGCGACGAGCCGGCGTCACGGAGAGTGCTCTGATGAATCTTGTGTTACACGCTTTCCGAAGCAACACAAGTTATGACACTATCTCGGACTGATCAAGATAGTGTCATTTGTCTGCTTTTTGGACAAATGTTATAATAATGGGGGAAGCGTGCGATTCCAGGAGGAAGATAGGCGAGCAGCAATACGTTTCTTACTCATTGTGGTGCTCGCTCCTCTTAGCGTGTTCGTCTTGACGCTGGCGGTCCCCTTCCTCCTCAGCGAGCGTCTGCCCGACCCGGTGGCCGCCCACTTTACCGATGGACACCCCGACGAGTCAGCCCCGCTGCAACCGCTGATCCGGGACATCCTGATAGTCGGCGCGAGCGCGTGGTCGATCCTGGCCCTGCTCGCCTACCTGCGGCCCGCGGGCTCGCTCGGGCGCAGGGCCGCCGCGGGCAGCGCCGTGGCCCTGCCCACCGCGCTGTGTCTCGCCGTGCTGCTGGGCACGGTGGGCGCCAACCTGGACGCCCCGACCTGGCGAGAGGCCACCACGTCGCCGGTCTCGGAGGCCATCACGATCGCCGGTGGAGCGCTGGTCTTCGTGTTCGGCGCGATCGCCGTGCATCCGCTACGGCGGGGCCCGCGTGAGGCCGCCGACCTGCCGGCCGAGCCGGTCGTCGGCCGGGCCCGCTCCCGGCAGGGGCGTATGGTGTGGATCGGTCAGTCCCGCAATCCCGACCTGGTATGGAAGACGTTCACGGCCACCTGCATCATGGTCGTGCTCACGATCGCCGGTACGTACTGGATGGCCGTACCGGCCCTCCTGTCGCTGACCACGCTGCATCTGTGGGGCGGGATCGTCGCCTCCTTCGACGGAAAGGCGCTCTCGGTCCGGGGCCACATCCCGTTCGGCCTCATCCGGCGCATCCCGCTCAGCCGGATCGAGACCGCGGAGAGGATCGAGATCGATCCGCAGGAGTGGGGCTGGGGTTGGCGGCTGCGCAGCATCAGACGGCACGCCATCGTGATACGTAAGGGCGAGGGGCTCCTGGTGGCGCTACGCGGGGGCGGCGAGTTCATCGTGACCGTCGACGACGCCGCCGGCGGCGCCGAGGAGATCAGGCGCGCCCTGCGTGGACGACCCCCCACCTGCCCGGCCACCGCCCGGGGGATCACGACCCGCCACCTCTCCGGCGGGACCGGCGAGCTCCAGGAGAGGCGGAGGCCCCAGCGGCTGTGGCCCGCGACCGGGCTCAGAGCGACGGCTCACGACTTGCCATGCGACGCATGAACCATCCGGTGAGCGCGGAGCCGACGAGGATCACCAGCCCCGCGCCGATGCCGAGCCAGGTACGCCGGCCGAGACCGGGCTCGGTCCCCGGAGCACTCGTCATGCTGGACGTGGTGCCCTCGGCCACGGCGCCGGCCGGGCGAAGCCCACTTCCTCCCTTCGAGGTCGTTGCCCATCGGTCGGGTCAGGAGGCCGGCACCGGCCGCGACCTCCCGGCCGAGAACGCCCCCATGCCGTACAGCAGCGGGTTTCCAGGACCGGCCTGCACGTTCACGACCCGGCCGAAGAGCACCGCGTGGTCGCCCACGATCAACGTCTCGGCCACCTGGCACTCGGCCACCGCGAAGGCGTCCTCGACCAGCCAGGGCAGCCCGGTGAGCGCCGTCCGTTGCCAGGCGACCTGATCGAAGCGGTCGGATTTCGGCGAGGCGAAGAGTTCCGCCGTGCTCTGGGCGCCGTCGTCGAGCAGGTTCACCGTGAACTCTCCCCGGCTGCTGACCGCGGCCAGCGTCCCGCTCCGGACGTCCAGGCAGACCAGTAGCGTCGGCGGGTCGAGCGTCACGCTGGTGAGCGAGTTGCAGGTCAGCCCGTGCGGCCGCTCGTCGCCGTCGATGGACGTGATGATCGTGACACCGGTGAAGTAGGAGCTCATGAAGCCGCGGAAGGCATCCGGCGTCACGAGGTGATGCCGGTCAGCCATTGATACCGGCCAGGTACTCGTAACAGCTGGGCAGCGCGGCGACCATCTCCTCGGCCTCCGACCTGATCCGGGCGAACTCGGCCAGGGCGTTGCCGGGGTCGAGGTGTTTCAAGGCCGGCGGCGGCGTACGGGGAAGGTTGCCGAGACCGAGGTTCATCGCGTTCCACGAGTAGCTCTCGAATCCGTGGAAGTAGGGGTAGATGGTCTCCTCGTCCAGCAGGCGCGACTGGGCGAGGTCGAGTTTCTCCCGCAGCCCGGCGGGCATCGCGCGGGTCTTCGCCTCCTTCCAGTACGGCGTGTCGTCGCGCTGCGCGGACTTGTAGTGCAGGACGAGGAACTCCTTCACCCCGTCCACGGCGTGCGCGACCCGGGTGTTGTAGGCCGCGATCTGGTCGCTGTCCCACCGCTCGTCGGGGAAGTGCTTGACGAGCTGCTCGATGCCGTGCTGGATGAAGAAGATGCCGGTGGACTCCAGCGGCTCGACGAACGCGCTGGAGAGACCGATCGCCACGCAGTTCTTGACCCACGACTCCCGGTTGCGGCCGATGCGCATCCGGATGTGGTTGGCCTGGAGGTCCTCCTGGCCGGGCGCGGCGGCCTGGCGCAGCTCCCGCTCGGCCTCCTCCGGGCTGATGAACTGGTCGGAGTAGACGTAGCCGGTGCCGTTGCGGCGGAACAGCGGGATGGTCCACATCCAGCCCGCGCTCATCGCGGTCGCCGTGGTGTACGGGCTCATGTCCGTGGCCTCTTCACGCGGCACCCGGAGCGCGACCGCGCGGTTGTTGGGCAGCACGTCCTCGAACGACTGGAACTCGGTGCCGAGCGTCTGGTTGATCAGCATGCCGCGGAAACCGGTGCAGTCGATGAAGAGGTCACCGGCGATCTCACCGTGGGCCGCGGTGTGCACGTGGCTGATCCAGCCGCGCTCGTCCTGCGCGACGTGCTGCACGTTGTCCAGGATGTGCCGGACACCGCGCTTGACGGAGAAGTCGGCCAGGTATCTGGCGACCTCGTCGGCGTCGAAGTGATAGGCGTACGGGAACTGGGCCCGCTGCTCGGCCAGGGTGGACCGGCCCAGCGGGCCGTCCAGCTCGGAGGCGAAGAGCGACCCGTCCCGCATCCGCGGCGAGCGCTTGGCCTCGCAGAGCGCCGAGGTGATGAAGCAGGAGCGGTCGAACGGCTTGCTGCGGTCGCCCAGTTCGAGCCACCAGTCGGCGATGGAGAATCCGTCCACCACGCGCAGCCGCTCGAACGGGTGGTAGAAGTACTCGCCCGCTCCGCTCCAGTTCTCGAAGCGGATGCCGAGCTTGTAGCCCCCGGCGCATTTCGGCAGCCAGTCGGCCTCGTCAAGACCGAGGTAGTCGAAGAAGTGCCGCACGGTGCTGAAGGTGGCCTCGCCGACGCCGATCCGCTTCACCTGGGGCGATTCCACCAGGGTCACGTCGATCCGGTCGCCGAACGCCGCCATCAGGTAGCTGGCCGTCATCCATCCGGCCGTACCACCGCCCACGATAACCACGGATCGGATCATTAAAGCTCCTCAACATTCGTTGGAAAGGCCGGATCTCGGCCCGGTCAGGCCAGCTCGTAGACGACGGAGTCGGCGGGGACCCGCACGACGCGGGCGTTCAGGAACTTCCAGCCGCTCTCCTCGAACACGCCCTCCCACTCGGCGAGCGTGGGCAGGTAGACGCCCATCAGGTCGTGGGCCGTCTCGAACGCCAGCGTGAACACGGGCTTGTCCCGGTCGGGGATGCCGGTGGTCCGCGCCGTGTCGCCGAGCAGGAACCTCCGGACGTTGGGGAACGCCTCGCGCAGCCGGCGCAGCGAGGCCACGCACCGCTCTCGCGGCCAGAAGTCGTGGCCCATCATGAAGCAGGTGAGCACCTCCACCTTCTCCAGGCGGGGGTCCGGGGCCAGGTCGCGCACGTCCGCCTCGATGAAGTCGAAGCGCCCGCCGAAGCCCTCGGCGGCCACGTTCTCCGCGGCGTCGCGGAGGGCGTCGGGCGCGATGTCGATCCCGATGCCCTGGACGTTGGGATAGCGGCTCGCGATCTGCGCCAGGCGCCCGCCGCTGCCGCACCCGAGGTCCGCGACGGTGCCGAAGTCGAAGTCGAGCGCCTCCATCGCCTCCCAGAAGACCGGGTCGAACGAATGCCGGTTGATGTCCTTGCAGGCGTAGCTGATGGCCACGGCGTTGCGCCGGTAGAAACCACCGACCCTGTTCTCGTTGCGGACGATGCCCGGCATGTTCGCGAACAGCTCGGCGCAGCCGATGGTCAGCCAGTGGAAGAACGCCTTGTCCCGGTAGACCTCGGCGAACGCCGACCCGGCACGCACCGTGTCCGCACCGTCGCCCGCACTGTCGCGGACCACCACGCCGGCCGAGCCGAGCGCGGCGAACATGCTCCGCATGGACGGCAGATGCAGGTTGTGCTTCTCACAGAACGCGGGGACGTCGATCACGCCGCGGTCGTTCAGGACGTCGAACGCGCCCACCTCCCACGCGGCGGCGATCGCGAACCCGGCCACGGTGGAGTTGAAGATGTCGGCGGACAGCCCCGTGCCGTCGGAGGACGGGCCGAATCCGGTCGCGTGTGCGGTCATCAAGCTCTCCTTCAAGCGGGCATCGGCGAAGGCGACACGACCGTCGCGTTCAGCGAGCCGGTACAGGCGGGAAAGGTCCCGGCTCGCGGGCCGGGGAGGGGTCACACGATCCGCACGTCCGGGACGTACAGGATCCACTTGCCGCCCGCGTCCCGGAACTCCTGCTCCTTCGCCATGATCTCCTCGGCGTGGTTCCAGGCGAACAGCAGGGCGTAGTCGGGGTAGGGCCGTGAGAAGTCCGCGGGCGTCCGCACCGGGATGTGCGTACCCGGGGTGAGCCGCCCCTGCTTGGTGGGGGTGCTGTCGCAGACGAAGGAGACCAGGTCGGGCCCGATGCCGCAGAGGTTCGTCACGGTCGCGCTCTTCGCCGTGGCGCCGTACCCGACCACCGACCTTCCCTCGTCGCGAAGGCGGCGCAGCAGTGACGTGAGGTCCTCGCGGATCTTCAGCACGTTCTCACCGAACCGGCGCAGCGTGGCCATCTCGCCGAGCCCGCGCGCGTCCTCCTCCGCCAGCAACTCGGCCACCGCGGCGGACGGCTGCCGCGACCCGGCGGGAGCCAGCGTGTAGCGGACCTCCCCGCCGTGCACCGGGAGCCGCTCCACGTCCACCAGCTCCAGCCCGTGTGCGGCGGCCATCGCACCGACCGACCGCACGGTGAAGAAGAAGAAGTGCTCGTCGTAGATCTGGTCGAACGAGGTCCGTTCGACGATGTCGGAGAGGTAGGGGTCCTCGAAGACGAACACCCCGGTCGGCGCCAGCAGCGCGGCGACGCCGGACAGGACCGACCCGATGTAGGGGATGTGGCAGAGCGTGTTGGCCGCGTAGATGACGTCGGCGTGCCCCTCCGCGGCGAGGATCTCCTGCGCGGTCGACTCCTCGAAGAACGACTTGCGGACCCTGATCCCCTTCTCGGCGGCGAGGTCGGCCACGCCTCCGGAAGGCTCCACGCCGAGGTGCCGGACGCCGGCCTCCGCGAGCGCCCTGAGCATCACGCCGTCGTTGCACCCCACCTCGACGATGAACGGGTCCTCGCCGGTGAGCTCGGTCGCGAGCAGGCGCTTGGCCAGCCCCTCGAAGTGGTCGCGCATGTACGCCGACCCGGAGGAGTAGTACGGGTACTCCTCGTGGAACATGCGGTCCCGCGGCACCTCCTCCATGAGCTGCACCATCGTGCACGCCTCGCAGAGGCCGGTGGCGAGGCGGAAGAAGAACTCCTGGCCGAGGTCGGAGCCGGGGGCGAGGAAGGCGTCGGACAACGGCTGGCGCCCGAAGTCGAAAAACTCATGAACAGTGCCACCGCACACGCGGCATTGGGATGTGTTCGGCATATGAGCTCCTGACTGACCAAACCGACGGCGGGTTGAGTGGGCCGAGTGTCAATGGACGGACTCATCCGCGGTGTCCTCGACCAAGGAACGGGAATCGCTCCGTACAAGTTTCCGCAAGCAATGCTCTTTCGGCAAACACTTCGTTCCCGCAGCCCCCTGTGGCGATGGTGTTTCGCCTTTCTTGAGCAGGCAGGGAACTGATTTAATTTCCGGAGGCCGGGTCGGTTCGCTGTCCCGCCAGCGGGACGAAGAGGCGGTTCGCATCGGGGTTTATCTGGTACGACGGGATCGCCCTGCGGTGCCACCCGCCGACGGCCGCCTAGCATTTTGCGTTGTTAATTCGCTATCAATGGCAGGCACGGCGCAACCGCGCGACGAATGCGGAGGAGACCGATGATTACTGCCGGGCTCAAGCTGACCAAGAGCGGCGGCCTCGCCCTGATCCGGGATGGCAGGCTCGAGTTCAATATCGAGATCCAGCAACTGGACAACAACCCGCGTTATAGCGGCGTCCAGGACCTGGAAACCCTGCCGAAATTGCTGGCCGACCGGGGATACGACGTGGACGACGTCGACGAATGGGTGGTCGACGGCTGGGCGGGCACGAAAAGCGGTCGGGTGCTGGATGTCGAGGTGGCGCCGTACCTGGAGACGGGGTCGGCGCCCGACCCCGCCCTGCCCGGCCACCGGGGCACCGTCCTGCTGGGCGGGAAGTCCAGACCATATACCAGCTATCCGCATGTGACGAGCCATATCGCGGCGGCCTACTGCACGAGCCCGTTCGCCCTGCGCGGCGAGCCCGCCATGGTCCTGGTGTGGGACGGCGACGCCTTCCCACGGCTCTACCACGTCGACGGGGGCGGGCGGATCGAGGCCGACGGCGCGCTGTTCCCGCTCATCGGCGACGTGTACGCCATGGCCACCCAGCATTTCGGACCGTTTCCCCGGGAGAGCGGGGAGGGCGGGCCCGGCCCCCGCGCGGCGGGGGACCTCATGGCGTACATCGCGATGGGCACCGTCAAGGACGAGATCCAGGCGGTGCTCCGCACGCTGTTCCACGAGCACTTCGAGGCGGACACGCCTCGGGCGCGGGAGTACCGGCAGGCGGTCGTCGGCTGCGGCGGCGCCGCCGAGCCGTCCCACCGGTACGTGCACGCCTACCTGGGCGAGCTCCGCGAGCGGATGGACCGGCTGGGGGTCGGCGACGCCGACGTCCTGGCCGGCCTGCACGACTTCGTGGAGAAGCTCCTCATCGAGCGGCTGGTGCCGCGGATGCGGGCGTGGCGGGGAGACGGGCCGGTCAACCTGTGCTTCGCGGGCGGCTGCGCGCTCAACACCAAGTGGAACTCCGCGCTCCGTGCGGAGCCGGCGATCCGCGAGATGTGGGTGCCGCCCTTCCCCGACGACTCGGGATCGGCGATCGGCGCCGCGGCGGCCCATCTGGGCCGCGCGGACGGCCTGCGCCCGCTCGAGTGGAACCTGCGGGCCGGCCCCGCGCCGGTCCGCCACCCGCACCTGCCCCCGGGCTGGTCGGTGTCGCCGTGCCGGCCGGAGGAGCTGGCCCGCCTGCTGCACCTCACCGGCAAGCCGGCCATCGTGCTCAGCGGGCGGGCCAAGCTCGGCCCGCAGGCGCTGGGGTCGCGCAGCATCCTGGCCCCCGCCGTCGATCCGGGCATGCGCCGGCTGCTGAACGAGGTGAAGCAGCGCGACGGGCACCGGCCGGTCACCCCGATATGCCTGGCCGACCACGCGCGGGACGTGTTCGATCCGGGGACGCCGGACCCGTACACGCTGTTCGAGCACCGCCTCCGTCCGGAGTGGGTGGATCGGATCCCCGCCGTCCAGCACCTGGACGGCACGACCCGGTTGCAGACGGTCAGCGTGGACGACGATCCGACGCTGACCACCATCCTGCGCGAGTACCACAAGTGGAGCGGGATTCCGGTGCTGTGCGGCACGAGTGCCGGTCTGAGCGGGAGCGGGTTCTTCCCCGACGTCGTCTCCGCGATGCGCTGGGGCCGGATCGACATCATCTGGAGCGACGGCGTCCTGTACCGCCGCGTCCGCAACGGCAGCGAGTGAAGGAGCCGGACATGACCCGAGAACCGCGCGCGATGGTGATCTCGCTGCAGAAGAGCGGGACCCACCTGATGCAGGAACTCATGCTGGAGCTGGGCTTCAAGATGGTCGGCGTGCCCCGGCCCGCGCCGCACACCGTGCCCGTGTTCGACGAGGAGCAGAGCAAGGCCATCGCGGCGCAGGTCCTCTCCAAGCTCGACTACGACGAGTTCCTCGAACTTCAGGGCACCGAGGCGTTCGCCGAGCGCGCCCAGGAGCTCTGGGGGACGATGGTCTGGCACTGGCAGCGCCAGCTCGGCCAGCGGGTGGTCAACCGGTACGGGCGCACCAGGTACGAGTTCGCCGAAGGGCTCGCCACCAACCCGCACCTGTCCTACAGCCGGTTCGCCGACACCCCGCCCGGCCTGTGCTGGATCTTCCACGAGCTGGACATCGAGCGGGTGGACGGCACCTTCCTGAGCGAGTGGGTGGAGACCGCGAACCCGCCGCTCATCTTCAACTACCGTGACCCGCGCGACGCCGTCGTCTCCATGATCAACTTTCTGGAGGGACGGACCAGGGAGGGGTACGGCAACTTCTTCGAGGCCGACATCTTCAGCGCGATCCTGGCCAGCAAGCCCACCTGGGAAGAGAAGATCGACTACGCGTTGCGGGACCGGTCGTTCCTCGGCCGGGACCAGTTCGAGAAGGCGCTCTGGCTGCTCAATCACCCGAAGGTCTGCAAGGTGCGGTACGAGGACCTGGTCGGGCCGCAGGGAGGCGGCTCCCGCGAGCGGCAGCTCGACGCGGTGAACCGGGTGCTGCGCCATCTCGGCTCCGACCGGGACGCGGAGGAGGTCGCGGGCCGGGTCTACAACCCCGACTCGTGGAGCTTCTACAAGGGCCGCAGCGGCGGCTGGCAGGAGCGGTTCACCGCGCGCAACCTGGCCAGGTTCAACGAGCAGTTCGGTGACCTGCTGGAGCAGTACGGCTACGAATGAGGCGAGATCCCCCGGCCGGAGGCGATGCCGGGAGCCGCACCGCCGCCAGGCCCCCGTGCCGCGTCCTAGACTTACCCGGGATGGATGAATTCGCCGTGCCGCCCGCGTCCCGGCGCAGCGTACGCGACTGGCTCGTGGACATCGGCCTGTTCCTCTTCGCGGCGGCCTTCGGCATCATGACGGCCGCCGAGCGTATTCAGATGCCCACCCAGGACGTGTCGCCCTGGATGTTCCAGCTCGACCAGTTGATCGGCGTGCTCGGCTGTGCCGCGCTGTGGCTGCGGCGGCGCCGCCCGGTCGAGCTGGCCCTGGCCCTCGTCGTCCTGTCGGCCTTCTCCGAGCTGGTCGGGGGCCCGATGCTGGTGGCGCTGTTCACGGTGGCGGTGCACCGGGCGGCGCGGACCACGTTCGCCGTCTTCACGTTGAGCCTGATCGCCGCGCTGGTCTACGCCGTGCTCAGGCAGGAGGTCGGCGCGCCGCGCGAGCTGCTGTTCCTGCTGGGGGTCGCGACCCAGGGCTCCGCCATCGGCTGGGGCCTTTTCGTGCACCACCGGCGCAGGCTCGTGCTGTCGCTGCGGGAGAGCGCCGCCAGGGCCGAGGCCGAGGCCCAGCAGCGCGCCCGCGAGGCGATCGCCAGGGAGATCCACGACGTCCTCGGGCACCGGCTGTCCCTGCTGAGCGTGCACGCGGGCGCGCTGGAGTTCCGGCCGGACGCCCCCGCGGAGGACATCGCCCGCGCGGCCAAGGTGATCAGGCAGAGCGCCCATCAGGCGCTGCAGGACCTGCGGGAGGCCATCGGCGTGCTGCGGGCCCCGGTCGGCGAGCTGTCGCAGCCGTCCCTGACCGACATCGAGGAGCTCGCCGCCGAGTCCCGGCGGGCCGGGATGCGGGTGAACCTCACCCAGGAGGTTCCCGGGACCGTTCCCGGCCGGAGCGGCGGCACCGCCTACCGGATCGTGCAGGAGGCCCTCACCAACGCCCGCAAGCACGCCCCCGGGGCACAGGTGTGGGTGCACACGACGGGGACACCCGGCCAGTGGCTCTCGATCGAGGTGCGCAACTCCGCGCCCGCCACCCCTCCCTCGGCCACCCCCGCCCCCGCTCCCGGCGAGGGCTCGGGGCAGGGGCTGGTCGGCCTGGCCGAACGGGTCGCCCTGATCGGCGGGCGGCTGGAGCACGGGCCCACCGCCGAAGGTGGCTGGTGCCTGTCGGCCTGGCTACCCTGGCCGGTATGACCTCCCAGCAGCCACGGCAGGTCGGCGTGCTCATCGTCGACGACGACCCCCTGGTACGCGCCGGGCTGGTGATGATGCTGGGCGGCGCGCCCGATCTCAGCATCGTCGCGGAGGCGGGCGACGGGAGCGAGGCGCTCTCGATGGCCGCCCGGCATCGCCCCGACGTCGTCCTGATGGACATCCGGATGCCCGTCATGGACGGGCTGACCGCGACCAGGGAGCTCCGCGCCCGCCCCGGCGCCCCGGAGGTCATCGTGATGACCACCTTCGACGCCGACGACCACGTCCTGCGCGCGCTGCGCGCGGGAGCGGCCGGCTACCTGCTCAAGGACACCCCGCCCGCGGAGATCGTGGCCGCGGTGCGCCAGGTCACCCTGGGCAACCCGGTGCTCTCCCCCGCCGTGACACGGCGCCTCATCGCCCGGGTCGCCGACGACGGCGAGAACGAGCGCCGCACCCGGGCGCGGGAGCGACTGGCCCAGCTGGCCGGCCGGGAACGCGAGGTGGCCATCGCGGTCGGGCAGGGCAGGTCCAACGCCGAGATCGGCGCCATGCTCCACCTCAGCCTGGCCACGGTGAAGACGCACGTGTCCAGCGTCCTCACCAAGTTCGACCTCAACAACCGGGTCCAGATCGCGCTGCTCGTCCACGACGCGGGCCTGCTCGACGACCCGCGGTGACTCAGCCGGCGGCGCGCTTGGACTTCCACCAGGAGGGGTTGTCGGCGTACCAGCGGACGGTCTCCGCCAGGCCGTCCTCGAACGCGGTCAGCGGCCGGTAGCCGAGAGCGCGCAGCCTGGTGTCGTCGAGCGAGTAGCGGCGGTCGTGACCCTTGCGGTCGGTCACCCGCTCGACCATGGTCCAGTCGGCCTCCAGCGCGTCCAGCAGCCGCTGGGTGAGTTCCAGGTTGGTCAGCTCGGCGGTGCCCGCGATGTGGTAGACCTCGCCGGGCTCGCCCTGTTCGGCGACCAGGCGGATGCCCCGGCAGTGGTCGTCGACGTGGATCCAGTCGCGGATGTTGCCGCCGTCGCCGTACAGCGGAACCTTCCTGCCCTCCAGCAGGTTGGTGACGAAGAGCGGGATGACCTTCTCCGGGAACTGGTACGGCCCGTAGTTGTTGCCACACCGGGTGATCGACACCGGCAGCCCGTGCGTGATCGCGTAGGCGCGGGCGATCATGTCGCCGCCCGCCTTGGCCGCCGCGTACGGCGAGCGCGGGCTCAGCGGGGCGTCCTCGTCCCAGGAGCCCGTCTCGATCGACCCGTACACCTCGTCCGTCGAGACCTGGACGACCCTCGGCGTACCCGCGTCCAGGCAGGCCTGCATCAGCGTCTGGGTGCCGAGCACGTTGGTGCGGACGAACTCGCCGGCCCCCTCGATCGACCGGTCGACGTGTGACTCGGCCGCGAAGTTGATCACGACGTCATGTCCGGGGACCACCCGGCTGAGCAGTTCGGCGTCGCAGATGTCGCCCTGAACGAGATCGTGCGGCACCCCCTCCAGATTGGCCGGGTCCGCGGCGTACGTGAGCCGGTCGAGCACGGTGATCCGGGCGTCCCGGGTGGTTCTGACGAAATGGGACCCGATGAACCCGGCACCGCCGGTGACGAGGATTCTCATGAGCGAGACACACCTTTCTGTCTGGGTAGGGCGCAGACGACACGCGCTACCGGGCCAGACACCATTCCAGCACCGCCATGGCGCTGTGGAGCTTGTTACGCGCCTGCTCGAAGGCGATACTCGCCGGGCCGTCCAGCACCTCGGCGGTCACCTCCTCGCCGCGATGCGCCGGCAGGTCGTGCATGAAGCAGGCGTCCGGGTAACGGGACATGAGTGACGCGTCCACCTGAAACGGTGCGAAGACCTGCCGCCATCGCGGGTCGGGCTTGCTGGTCCCGGTGGTCTGCCAGCGGGTGGTGTAGACGACGTCGACCTGGGCGGGCAGCGACAGCATGTCGTGGCTCTCGCGGACACTGCCGCCGGATCGCGCGGCCAGCGCGGCCGCCGCCGCGAGCACGTCCGGCGTGAGGCCGTACCCGCGGGGAGTGCGGAACTCCAGCTCGACACGGGGGAACCGGGAGAGCGCGAAGGCGAGCGCGACCGCGGTGTTGTTGCCCTCACCGACGTAGAGCACGCGCAGACCCTTGAGACGGCCGAACCTGGCCGACATCGTGGTGAGGTCGGCCAGGGCCTGCGTGGGGTGCTCCTCGGCGCTCATCGCGTTGACGACGGCGGGGCAGTGCTCGGCGAACGTCCGCATCTCCCGCTGCGGCCCGGCGGTACGGATGACCAGGCCGTCCAGCATGCCACCGAGCACCCTCGCGGTGTCCTCCAACGTCTCACCGGTGTTGAGCTGCAGGTCGCCGGGCCCGTAGGTGATCACCTGCGCGCCGAGTCGCAGCGCGCCGGTGGTGAAGGAGGTCCGGGTACGGGTGGAGGTCTTGCTGAAGTAGACGCCGACGATCCGGCCGCGCAGCGGGGCGTCGTGCGCCTCCGGGTCCGCGGCGAGGTCGACACCGCGCCGGACGATCGACTCGATGTCGGCGTCCTTGAGGTCGCGCAGCGAGATCACATCACGGGAACCGACCATGACTCACTCCTCGGGGTTGTCGATGACCGCGGTCAGCGCGGCCGCCAGAATGGACACCTGCGGTGGGAAGAGCGCCGTCCGGTGGTCGCCGGGGACGCGGTGCACACGCACCCCCGCGGCCTGCCGCCGCCACTGGTCCAGGTAGTCGTCGAACGACCGGCCGAGAATGGTCTGGTAGCCGCCCGCGGCGAGTTCCTCGCAAACGATCAGGTCGACCGTGCCCGGGTAGGCGGCGAAACGGTAGCGGGAGCGGGCCTCCAGCATCTCCCGCCAGGAGCGCAACCAGTGCGTCCAGCCCTCGCCGAGGTCGAGGTCCGCACCGTCGACCAGCAGGTCGCCGTCGTCGATCACCTCGCGCAGCACGGCCATGATCTCGGCACGCGCCTCCTCGCCGCCCGGCCCGTCCTGCAGGTCCGCGAGGAGCCCCTCGGCCCGGCGCAGCACCTCCAGGTTGGCCAGCAGCGGGTTGACCCCGGCCGAGGCGTACTCGAACGGGTCGATCAGGATCAGCCGGGGCCGTTCACCGATCTCGTGGAGCCGGCGGGCCATCTCCCAGGCGATACCGCTGGAGGCGCACCAGCCGAGGATGTGGTACGGGCCCTTCGGCCGTGCCTCCCGCAGTTCCGCCAGGTAGGTGGCCGCGATCTCCGGCACGCTCGTGGCGTGACCGTGGTCGCCGTGCAGTCCGGGCCACTCGAAGGCCGCCAGGGGTCGTTCCGGCGCGTACACGTCGGCGAGATGCCGGTACCAGTGGGCGCTCCCGCCGCCGGGGTGGACGCAGAACAGCGGCGTGCCCTCGTCCTGGTCGTTGAGCCAGAGCAGCACCGACGGCCTCTCCCGCTCCGCCGCGGCGGCGGCCGCCAGGCCGCGTACCGTGCGATGTTCCAGGAAGTCGCGGAAGGTCACCTCGACGCGGTGCTCCCTGGCCAGCCGGGCGACGATCCGGAGCATGAGGAGCGAGTGGCCGCCCAGCTTGAAGTAGTCGTCGTCGCGGCCCACCCGCTCGATGCCCAGCGCGTCGGCCCACACCTCGGCGATCGCCGTCTCGACCGGACCGTCCGGCGGCTCGTACCGCGTGGTCACCCTCGGCCGGTCGGAACCGGGCACGGGCAGCGCGGCCCGGTCGACCTTGCCGTTGGCCAGGCGGGGGAAGGACTCCAGGACCACGAAGTGGGTCGGCACCATGTACCCGGGCAGCACCCGGTCGGCGTGGTGGCGCACCTCCTCGACGGCGGCGCCGTCGCGGAGGATCAGGTAGGCGGCGAGCCGCTGATCACCCTGCGGCCCGGGGACCGGGTGCACCACCACGGCCCGGACGTCCGGGTGGTCGGCGAGGATGTTCTCCACCTCGCCGAGCTCGACCCGGAACCCGCGGATCTTGAGCTGGTGGTCGCGCCGGCCGAGGATCTCGATCCGGCCGCCGCGGTCGCGCCTGCCGATGTCACCGGTGGCGTACATCCTGCCGCCCGGCTCGGCGGCGAACGGGTCGGGCCGGAACACGTCCGCGGTGATGGCGGGCCTGCCGAGATAACCCCGGGCCAGCCCGTCGCCGCCGACGAAGATCTCTCCGGCCACCCCGTCGAGCACCGGTTCCAGGTCCCGGTCGAGCAGGTACACGGTGGTGTCGGCAGCCGGCACCCAGACGGGCCCGTCATCGGTCATCCGGGTGCCGAAGGCGAAGACGGTCGCCTCGCTCGGGCCGTACATGTCCCAGACCTGGGCGTCGGTGGCGCGCAGCCGGGTCAGCAGGTCGGCGCTCATCGCCTCGCCCCCGGACAGCAGCCGGAATCCGGCGGGCGGGGACCAGCCCGACTCGGTCAGCATCCGCCAGGTGGTGGGCGAGGCCTGCAGGAACCTGGCGCCGCTGCCGCGCAGCAGCCCGGCGAGTGAGACCGGGTCCCGGCCGAGGTCCTCACCGGCCAGGACCAGGTGGCCGCCGCCTGCGAGGGTGGTGAAGACGGCGAGCTGGCACACGTCGGTCACCATCGGCACGACCGCGGCCGCCACGTCGTGGACGGCCAGGCCGAGGTTCCGCCACATCGACCAGACCCGGTCGGCAAGCGCGCCGTGCCGGACCATCACCCCCTTGGGGCGTCCGGTCGACCCGGAGGTGTACACGACGTAGGCCAGCTCCTCCGGATCGGGCCGGTGCAGCTCGGCGGCCGGCTCGGCGTGATCGATCCGGCCGGGAGTGACCACGACGGCCCCGGCGATCTCGGTGCCGCTCACCACGACCCGCGGCCCGGCGTCGTGCACCAGCGCGGCGATCCGGTCGGCCGGGTGCCCGGGGTCGATGGGCACGTACGCCGCGCCCACGGCGAGGACGCCGAGCACGGCCGCCACCAGGTCGGGGTCCCTGGGCAGGCACACCCCGACCAGGTCCCCGGCGCGCACGCCCGCCTCCCGCAGGCCGGCCGCCCAGCGCCAGGCGCGGTCGCGCAGTTCCCGATAGGTCAGCGTGACCCCCGCCGCCTCGACCGCCACCGCGTCGGGGATCCGCGCGGCCTGCTCGGCGAAGAGCTCGTGGACACCCCGGCGCGGCCGGGGCGCCCGGGTCCGGTCCACCCCGCCGGTCAGCAGCCGTTCCCGCTCGCGCGCCGGGAGCAGTGACACACCGGCGTCGCCGTCGAGGTCGGCGATCATCAGGGTCAGCGCCCGCCGGTACATCCGGGCGAGCAGTTCGGCGTACGGGCGCCCGACCCACGACGACTTGGTGGCGATCACCAGCCCCTGGGCGCCCCTCATGACCGCCAGCGGGAACTCGTTCGGGCTGACGTCCGTGCTGCCGGAGGTGTCGACCGTCTCCCGGTCCAGTACGTGGAAGTCGAGGTAGTTGAAAGCCACGTCGAGCACCCGCTGCCCGTCGCCGAACTCGCGCTGCATCTCGGGCAGCGGGAAGCGACGGTGCGGCCACAGTTCGACCTCCTCGGCGAACACCGCCTCGACCAGCTCGCGCCAGGTGGCCGCCCCGGTCGGTGCGACGAAGGGCACCGGGTTGAGGAACATGCCGCGGACCCGGTCCCCGCCCTCGACCTCGGTACGGCCGTTGCACACCAGGCCGCAGTAGAACGGTCCCGGACCGGCGACCGCCCGCCACACGGCGACGTGCGCGGCGAGCAGCACGCTCTTCAGCGACGTCCCCGCCGACGTGGCCACCCGCCGCAGCGCGGCCTCGATGTCGTGGAACGGCACGACCGTCGAGTACGCCCCCGGACCGTCCGGGTCGGCCCAGGCGGCGGGGATGGTCAGCCGGTTCGCGCCGCCCAGCCGGTCCCTCCAGAACGCCCGGTCGGCCTGGCCGGTCAGGCTGCGCCGCTCCTGCGCGATGAAGTCGGCGTACCTGACGGCGCTCGACTCCCCGGCGGGCGTGGGCCGGCCGTCGCGGATCGCCCGGTAGAGGTCGAGCACCTCCGTGATGATCGAGTTGTGGCTCCAGCCGTCCAGGATCGCGTGGCACTCGGTGAGCGAGAAGTACCACCGGTCGTCACCGGCCTGGTGCGCGTGGACGCGCAGCAGCGGCGCCGCGCCGAGGTCGAAGAGCCGTGCGCGCTCCGCCGCCCGGAACGCCGTCATGCTCGCCTCCCGCTCATCCGGCGACTCCCCGCGCAGGTCCGCGTACCCGACCTCGACCTCCACCCGCTCGTGCACGAGCTGCAGCGGCTCGGAGAAGGTCGCCAGGTCGAACGAGGTGCGCAGGATGTCGTGCCGGGCCACGACCTCCTCGGTCGCGGCGGCGAACGCCGCGACGTCGAAGACGCCGGGATCACGGATCAGGTAACTGGTGATGTTGTGATACGGGTTGCCGTCCGGGTCGGCCAGCAGCTCGTAGACCATGCCGGCCTGGACCCGCGCCATCGGATAGGCGTCCACCACTCCGGCCGGCACCTTCGCCCGGTCCTCCGCGCCGATCAGCGCGAACGGCGGCGTGCCGGCCCGCTCGACGTGGGTGGCGTCGCCGTCGCCCGCCAGGATCAGGTCGGCGATGCTCTGATGCCGGAACAGGCTCTGCACGGAGTAGTCGAGGCCGCCGGCGCGCAGCGCCCCGACGAGGCGGACCGCGCGGATCGAGTCGCCGCCGAGCTCGAAGAAGTTGTCACCCACGCCGACCCGCTCGATGCCGAGCACCTCGGCCCAGATCCTGGCCATCGCCGTCTCCGCCTCGGTCCGCGGCGGGACGTAGCCGTTGTCCTGCTCCTGCCGCGAGCCGTCGGGAGCGGGCAGCGCCCGCAGGTCGACCTTGCCGTTGGCGGTCAGCGGCAGCTTCGGGACGATCACGAAGGCGGCCGGGACCATGTGGCCGGGCAGCCGCTCGACCGTGTACGCGCGCAGCTCCGCCGCGCCGATCCGCGCGCTGTCCCTGGGCACGGCGTAGCCGATGAGCCTCCGTTCGCCGGGCACGCTCTCGTCCACGGTGACGACGGCGTCGTCCAGGTCCGGATGGCCGGACAGGCACGCCTCGACCTCACCGAGCTCGATCCGGAACCCGCGGATCTTCACCTGGTCGTCGAGGCGGCCGAGAAAGCCGATGTCGCCGTCCGGCCGCCACCTCGCCCGGTCTCCCGAGCGGTAGAGCCGGGAGCCCGGCGGCCCGAAGGGGTCGGGCACGAAACGGTCCGCGGTGAGCGCGGGATGGCCGAGGTAGCCGCGGGCGACGCCGGCGCCGCCCACGTAGAGCTCGCCCGGCACGCCGACCGGCACGGGACGCATCCGTCCGTCGAGCACGTGCAGGGTGAGGTCGCCGAGGGGCCGCCCGATCGGGCTGCGGTCCCCCGCCAGATCGGCCGGGCCGAGGGGCCGGTAGGTGACGTGCACGGTCGTCTCGGTGATGCCGTACATGTTGACGAGCCTCGGCCGCTCGGCGCCGTACCTGTTCCACCAGGGTTCGAGCATGCCGACGTCGAGCGCCTCCCCGCCGAAGACCACCAGACGGAGCCGGAGCCGGTCGAGGGCGGCCTCACCGCGCCTGGCCAGATCGACCAGCGAGCGGAACGCCGACGGTGTCTGGTTGAGCACGGTCACGCCCTCGTCGGCGAGGAGCACGGCCAGGTCCCAGGGCGAGCGCGACACCTCGTAGGGGACGACGACGAGGCGGCCGCCGTACAGGAACGCGCCCCACATCTCCCAGACCGAGAAGTCGAAGGCGTAGGAGTGGAACAGCGCCCAGACGTCGTCCGGGCCGAAGCCGTAGTCGTCCTCGGTCACGGTGAACAGGCGGACCGCGTTGGCATGGGTCACCTGGACACCCTTGGGGCGGCCCGCGGACCCGGAGGTGTAGATGACGTAGGCGAGATCGCCGGGGTGCGTCCGGAGCGCGGGCGCCTCGGCGGGCAGCGCCGCGATGCGGTCGATCTCATCGGCGTCGTCCAGATACAGACAGTGTCCGGACCAGTGCCCGGACACCCGTTCCGCCGGCGCGGTCTCGGTGACCACGACACGGGCGGCGGCGTCACGGACCAGGAAGCCGATCCGCTCGGCCGGATGATCCGGATCGAGCGGCAGGTAGGCCGCCCCGGCCTTGAGCACCGCGAGGACGGTGACCAGCATGTCGACGCCGCGCGGCAGGCAGATCCCCACGAGGTCCTCGCGGCCCACGCCGAGTTCCGCCAGCCGGTGCGCCAGCCGGTTGGCCCTGGCCTCCAGGTCGGCGTAGGTCAGGTGCCGGCCGTCGCAGGTCACCGCGATCGCGCCGGGCCGCTCCCGCACCCGGGCGGCGAAGCGCTCGTGCAGGCAGGGCTCGCCGGTCGTCTCGGCGCTCGGCGAGACGACCGGCCCGCGGACCAGCCGATCGAGCTCCGCGGCGCCCAGCAGCGGCAGTTCGCCCACCCGCGTCCCGGGGTCGGCGACGGCCGCGCCGAGCAGGCGGACGTAGTGCTCGGCCATCCGCCGCGCCGTGTCCGGGTCGAGCAGCGCGCGTGCGATGGTGGCCTCGCCCGCGACCGAACCGTCCGGCCTCTCCTCCAGCGTCCAGCTCAGGTCGAACTTGGCCTGTCGCGCCAGGACCGGGACCAGCTCGCCGGAGACCGCTCCGGCCGTGAAGCTCAGCGGTTCGTTGTTCTGCAGGGTCAGGTTGACGCTGACCAGCGGGTGGGTGGACAGGTCCCGGCCGGCCGCCAGCGCGTTGACGACGCGCTCGAACGGGACGTCCTGGCGGGCGAAGGCCTCAAGGGCCGTACCGCGGGCGCGATCGAGCAGCTCGGCGAACGTCGGGTCGCCGGACAGGTCGGCTCGCAGCACGAGCAGGTTGACGAACACGCCGATCAGGTCGTGCGTCTGCGCGCGGGTCCGGCCGGCCACCGGGCTGCCGACGGCGAAGTCGGCCTGGCCGGTGTATCGGTGCAGCAGCGACCAGAACGCCGCCAGGTAGACCATGAAGGGTGTGGCCTGGTGCTCCCTGGCCAGGACCCGGACCTGGTGCCCGATCTCGGCCGGGATGTCGAACCGGACGGTCTCCCCCGCCGGGTCCCACACCGCCGGGCGCGGCCGGTCCGTCGGCAGTTCCAGCGCCGGCAGGTCACGGAGGGTCTCCGACCAGTGGTCGAGGTCGCGTTCCAGCCGTTCGCCGGAGAGCTGGTCGCGCTGCCAGGCCGCGAAGTCGGCGTACCGCAACCTGGGCGCGGGCAGCTCCTCGCCGGTGGCCAGCGCGGCCAGCTCGCGTACCAGCAGGCCGCCCGACCAGCCGTCGACGGCGATGTGGTGCAGCATGAGGACCAGTACGTGCTCCTCGGGTGCCAGCCGTACCAGCCTGGCGCGCAGCATCGGACCCGTGGCGAGGTCGAACGGCGTGCCGGTCTCGGCCTCCAGGAGGGCGTCGAACTCGGCCGGGGTCAGGTCGTCGAAGGCCAGATCCACCGGGCCCGGCGGGTCGATCGTCTGGATCGGTTCGGCGTCGGGCCCTTCGGTGGTGTAGCGGGTGCGCAGGATCTCGTGGCGACGTACCAGCTCGTCGAGGGCCGCGCCCAGATCGACGCCGGAGAGGTCACCGCGTAGCCGGATCACCAGCGGCACCAGGTAGTCGGTGCCGCCCGGGCGGAGCCGGTCCAGCACCCAGAGCTGCCGCTGCGCGAAGGAGAGCGGCGGCGAAACGCCGGGAGGCAGGGGCGGGATGGCGCCCTCCCGCCCCGCCGTACGCCGGGAACGCAGGCGGTCCCTCAGCAGCCCGGCGCCCGCGCTCGTCTCCGGCTTGGTCACGTCAGTGCTCATCGTCTCTTCCCTCGTACGATGTGGGGGCGGCGGCCTCGGCCAGTCTTTCCAGCGCGGTGGCCTGCGCGCGGACGGTGGTGGCCTCGAACAGGACGCGTAGCGGGATCTCCAGTCCGAACAGGTCCTGCAGCAGGGCCATCAGGCGGGTGGCGAGCAGCGAGTGGCCGCCGAGTTCGAAGAAGTCGTGTGCCACGCCGACGGCGGGCAGGCCGAGCACGTCGGCCCAGGCGGCGGCGATGGCCTCCTCCACCTCGGTGCCCGGCGGGACCGCCTCCTCCGGCGCGAGGGCGGTGCCCGGGTCGGGCACCGGCAGCGCGCGGCGGTCCACCTTCTGGCCCGCGGTCGCGGGTAGCCCGTCCAGCGTCACGAACAGCGCGGGCACCATGTACTCCGGCACCCGGTCGCGCAGGTGGGCCCGGAGCTCCGGTGACGACGGCGCGACCCCGGCCCCGGACGCGGACCCGGACGCCGGCACGACGTACCCCACCAGCCGGCGGTCGCCCGGCGCGAGTTCCTGAACCGCCGCGGCGGCGGCCTGGACGCCGGGGTGCGCGGCCAGCGCGGTCTCGATCTCGCCGAGCTCGATCCGGAACCCGCGCAGCTTCACCTGGGCGTCGATCCGGCCGATGAACTCGATCACCCCGTCGGGACGGTACCTGACCTGGTCCCCCGTCCGGTACAACCGTTCCCCGGGCTCCTCGCCGAACGGGTCGGGGACGAAACGATCGGCGGTCAGCCCCGGCTGCCGCAGGTACCCCCGGCTGACCCGCGGGCCGCCCAGGCAGAGCTCGCCGACCACGCCGACGGGCACCGGGTTGAACGCCGCGTCCACCACGTAGGCCCGGGTGCCCGGCAGCGGGCGGCCGATCGGCAGGCCCGCGTCCGGGGCGGCGGCGGCCACCTCGGCCGGGGTCACCGGGTGGCACAGGCTGCCGATGGTGGCCTCGGTCGGGCCGTACACGCAGAGGAACCTGGCGGGCAGGCCGGTGGCCAGCCAGAGCCGGGCGTCCTGGTAGCCGACCGCCTCGCCGCCGACGGCCAGCACGCGCAGCGCGGCCGGCCTCGGGTCGCCGGGCCGGATGCCGGTCATCACGTCGCGGTAGTAGGTGGCCGCGAGCGCGACGTGGGTCACCCCGGTCTCGGCCAGCAGGTCCGGCAGGTCGGCGGGGGCGACGACGCCGGTGTCGCCGATCACCACGGTGGCGCCCGCCAGCAGGGTGGCGCCCATCTGCGCCATGGCCGGGTCGAAGATGAGCGGCGCGTGCAGCAGCACCCTGTCCCCGGGGCGGATGTCGTGCGCGTCCGCGTGGACGCGGCAGTGGTGGGTGTACGCGCCGTGCGGGACGACGACCGCCTTCGGCCGGCCGGTCGAGCCCGAGGTGTAGATCATGTACGCGGCGCGCCCGGGGTCCCCGGGTGGGAGGTCACCGGGTGGCGCGTCCTCCGCCTCGCCGACCGTCTCTCCGACGGTGAGGACCCGGGCCGAGCCGGGGAGGGGGCTCAGCCTGCGGTCGGTGAGCACCACCGCGGGCCGCAGGTCGCCGAGCATCGCCGCCAGGCGTTCGGTGGGTTGCGCGGTGTCCAGCGGCACGTACACCCCGCCCGCCCGCAGCACGGCCAGCAGCGCGGTCACCGCCGCCGGTGACCGGTCCAGGTAGACGGCCACCGGGTCCTCGGGGCGCACCCCCGCGGCGTGCAGCCGCCTGGCCAGCGTGGCGGCCCGGTCGTCCAGCTCGGCGTAGGTCAGGCGCTCGCCGGCGTACTCGACCGCGGGCGCGTCCGGGGTGCGGGCGGCCTGGGCGGCGAACGCCTCGTGCAGGGATCCGTGCGTGATCGGCGTGGCCCGCGGGTTCCAGTCCCGCAGCAGCCGTCCGCGCTCGGCGGGGTCCAGCATGTCGAGGCGGCTGACGGGCCGGTCCGGGGCCGTCGCCGCCGACTCCACCAGGGTCCGGAAATGTCCGGCGAGACGGCGGATCGTCGCCTCGGTGAACAGGTCCGTCGCGTACTCCAGCTCGGCCAGGTAGCCGCCGTCGGTGCCGGCGGTGAGACCGAAGGTGAGATCGAACTTGGCCGTCGTCCGCTCGACGGCGACCGGCCGCACGTCGAGCCCCGTCAGGCGCGGCGGCTCGGGCGCCTGCTCGCGCAGCCCGAACGTGACGTCGCACAGCGGGGAGCGGGACAGGTCCCGCTGCGGGGCCAGCCCCTCCACCAGCCGGTCGAAGGGCAGCTCGTCGTGGCTGAAGGCGTCCAGCGCGCTCTCCCTGACCCGGCCGATCAGGGTCGTCACCGTCGGATCGCCGGCCAGGTCCACCCGCACCACGACGGTGTTGACGAAGAACCCGACGACGTCGTCCAGTTCCGCCTGGCCACGACCGGCGACGACCGTGCCGATCGCCACGTCGGTGGCACCGGTGTGGCGGCCGAGCATCGCGGCGAACACGCTCAGGAAGGTCATGAACGCGGTCGCGCCCTGCCGCCGGCCGAGCGCCAGCAGCGGCTGCGCGACCTCGGCGGGGATGTCGCAGGTGACGGTCGCGCCGCGGCCCTGGCGTACCGGCGGCCGGGGCCGGTCGGCGGGCAGTTCCAGCGGCTGCAGTCCGGCCAGCCGATCGCGCCAGTGGTCCAGCTCACGGTCCAGCACGTCGCCGGTCAGCTGGGAGCGCTGCCAGGACGCGTAGTCGGCGTACTGCAGCGGGGGTGGCCCGAGCGCCGCCGGTCGGCCCTGCACCCGGGCCTCGTAGAGCTCGGAGAGCTCGCGCGCCATGATCTGCTCGGACCAGGCGTCGGCGACGATGTGGTGCATGACCAGCAGGAACACATGCTTCCGGGCGCCGAGCCTGATCAGGTAGGGCAGCGCGGGCGGCTGCCCGGCCAGGTCGAAGGGGCGCTCGGCGAGCGAGCGGACGAGCGTGGTCACCCGTTCGGAGTCCGCTCCGGACAGGTCGATGACCGGCAGCGGAACGGGGGCGGCCGGGTCCACGATCTGGACCGCGCCGCCGTCCTGCCCGGTCACGTAACGGGTGCGCAGGGCGCCGTGCCGGGCGAACAGTCCGGTCAGCGCGCCGGCCAGGGCCTCGGCGTCCAGCTGCCCGGACAGCCGGAACGCCCACGTCACGTGATACTGGCCGCCCTGGTCGAGGAGATCGAGGAACCACAGTCGCTGCTGGGCGAAGGAGAGCGGGACCGGTCCGGCCCGCCGTTCCGCGTCCAGCGGGACGATCTCGCCGGTGGCCTGGACGCCGAGCCCGTCGACCCTGGCCGCCAGCGCGGCGGCGGTGCGGTCCTCGAACACGGCGCGGACCGGCAGTGCGACGCCGAACGCGGCCCGCAGCCGGGCCGCGATCCGGATCGCCAGCAGGGAGTGGCCCCCCAGGTCGAAGAAGTCGTCGCCCGTCCCGACCACGTCGAGCCCGAGCACCTCGGCCATCACATCCGTCACGATCTTCTCGGCCGGGGTACGCGGCGCTGTGGGGACGGCCCGGCCGACCCGCCGGACGCCGTCCGGGTCGGGCAGCGCGGCCCGGTCGATCTTGCCGCTGGAGGTCCGCGGCAGGCGGTCCACGGTGAGGAGCACCGAGGGCAGGTACGGCTCGGGCAGCCGCGCGAGCAGGAACTCGCGGATCTCCCGCTGCTCCGGCGCGTCTCCCCGCGCCACCAGGTAGCCGACCAGCCGGGGCAGGCCGTCGGGTCCCCGCCTGGCCTCGACCACGGCCGCGGCGAGCGCGGGGTGCCGGGACAGCACGGCCTCGACCTCGTCCAGCTCGATCCGGACACCGCGGATCTTGACCTGGCGGTCGGCCCGGCCGAGGAACTCCAGCGCGCCGTCGGTCCTGCGGCGCACCACGTCGCCGGTGCGGTAGGCGCGGGCACCCGGCGGTCCGTACGGGTCGGGTACGAACCGGTCGGCGGTCAGTCCCGGCCTGCCGAGGTAGCCGCGGGCCAGGCCGTCCCCCGCGGCGTGCAGCTCGCCCGGCGTGCCGACCGGGGCGAGCCTGCCGTCCGGCGTGTAGACGACCGTGCGGGTGTTGTCCAGCGGCCTGCCGATCGGCACGATGCCGGGTCCGTCGCCCGGCTCGTACTGCCACGCGGTCACGTCGATCGAGCATTCGGTCGGGCCGTAGGTGTTGACCAGCGCCGTCCCCAGCCGGGTGGACAGGCGGGCGGCGAGCTCGCCGGGCAGCGGCTCGCCGGCCGAGAAGAGCAGGCGGAGCGTGCCGCAGCGTTCCAGGCCCGGCTCGTCGGCGAGCGTCCGCAGGAAGGAGGGGACGCCCTGGAGCACGGTGATCCGGTCCCGGACCAGCGCCTCGACCATGCTCGCCGGGTCGCGCTCGGTCCCGTCCGGCGGGAGCACCACGGTGCCACCGGACACCAGCGGTCCGAGGAACTCCCAGACGGAGGCGTCGAACGTGACCGACGTCTTCTGCAGGAGCCGGTCCGAGGCGCCGAGCCCGTGCTCGTGGACCGTCCACAGCACCCGGTTGCGGATGCCGCGGTGCGGTACGGCCACGCCCTTGGGCCGGCCGGTGGAGCCGGAGGTGTACATGACGTACGCCAACCCGTCCAGGTCGGTGCCGACCGGCGCGGATTCGCCGGGGCGGGCGTCGATACCGGCCCGCTCGGCGGCCAGGCTCAGCACCGGCGTGCCGTGGCCGCTCGCCGGAGACGGCTCGGCGTCGACGACGACCAGCCGCGCCCGGGAGTCCTGGAGCATCCAGGCCAGCCGGTCGGCCGGGTGGGCGGGGTCGAGCGGGAGGTAGGCCGCTCCGGCGCGCAGCACGCCGAGCAGCGCCACGACCAGCTCCGGCCGCCGGGGCAGGCAGACGCCCACGACGTCGTCACGGCGGATGCCGGCGGCCCGCAGGTGGTGGGCGAGCCGGTTGGCGGCGGCGTCCAGGTCACCGTAGGTGAGCGCGGCTCCGTCACACTCCACCGCGCCCCGGCCGGGGGCCAGGGCCGCCTGGCGGGCGACCAGCTCGGGCAGGCCGAGGTCGGGCCTGCTCCGGACGGGGCCGCCGGCACCGGCGGTGAGCGCGTGCCGCTCCGCGTCGTCGAGCAGTTCCAGTTCCCCGAGCGCGCCGTCCGGCCGGGCCGCCGCCGACTCCAGCAGGGTCAGGTAGTGGCGGGCGAGCCGGTCGGCGGTGGCCCGGTCGAAGAGCGCGGTCGCGTACTCGATCTCGCCGGTCAGGCCGCCGTCGGCACGCCGGGTCAGCTCCATGGTGAGGTCGAACTTGGCGGTGCGCCACGGCACCGGCTCGGGCGAGACGTCCAGCCCCGGCAGCCGGAACCGCTCCTCGCCCTCCTCCCGGAACGCGAAGAGCAGCTGGAACAGCGGGTGCCTGGACAGGTCGCGGCTCGGCGCCAGTTCCTCCACCAGCCGCTCGAACGGTAGCCCGTCATGCTGGTACGCCTCGGCGACGACGTCCTGGACCCGGCCGAGCAGCGTGCTGAACGACGGGTCTCCGGTGAGGTCGGCGCGCATCACGACGGTGTTGACGAAGAAGCCGATCAGCCCCTCGACCTCGGCGGAGTCGCGGCCGGACATCGGCACGCCGACCGCCAGGTCCCGCCGCCCGGTGTGGCGGGCGAGCAGTGCGTAGAACCCCGCCAGGTAGGTCGTGAACGGGGTGGCTCCGGCCCGCCTGCCGACCTCCTCCAGCACCCCGGCCAGCGTGGGCGGCACGTCGAAGCGGAGGACCGCCCCTCGGTGGTCGCCGATCGGGGGACGGGGCCGGTCGGTGGGCAGTTCGGTCGGCTCCAGGCCGGTGAGCCTGCCGCGCCAGTGCGCCAGTGCGCCGTCCAGCGCCTGCCCGGCGAACCGCTCGCGCTGCCAGGCGGCGAAGTCGGCGTACTGCAGAGCCGGCTCCGGCAGGTCCCGGCCCAGGTAGGCGTCCGCCAGCTCGGTCGCGAGGATGCCGCTCGACCAGCCGTCGGTGGCGATGTGGTGGGTCACCAGGACAAGAACGTGCTCGTCGTGCCCGGCCCGCACCAGCCGGACTCGCAGGACGGGACCGCGTGCCAGGTCGATCGGCGTGGCCAGTTCCGCTTCGAGGACCGCGGCCGGGTCCGCGTTCTCGGCGACCGGGCGGAGCCGCGACGGCGGGTCGACGACCTGCGCGGGCTCGCCGTCGGAGCCCGCGACGTAGCGGGTGCGGAGGATCTCGTGCCGCTCGGCCACCCGGGTCAGTGCCCGCCCGAGCGCGTCGACGTCGAGCTCTCCGCGCAGCCGCAGCGCGGTCACCACGAGGTACTCCGTCCCGCCCGGACGCAACTGGTCCAGGACCCACAGGCCGCGCTGCGCGAAGGAGAGCGGCAGCGGGCGGGACCTGTCCGCGGGGGTGACGGGCGAGGAGAGGGCGGTCGCCTGCGGCGTCTCCGGCTGCCGCGCCCCGGCGGACGCCCCGAACATCTCCTCCATCTGGGCGCGCACCCGGGCGGCGACGAGGTCCGCGAGGGTGGCCACGGTCGGCGCGGCGAACACGTCCCGCACCGAGACCGGCACCGGGAACCGCTCGCGCAGCCGGGCCACCACCCGGGTGGCGAGCAGTGACTGCCCGCCGAGGTCGAAGAAGCGGTCGTGCCGGCCGACCCGGCCGGCTCCGAGCACCTCGGCCCACACCTCGGCGATCGCCCGCTCCGCCGGGGTGGCGGGCGCGGTGTAGGTCTCCGCGCCGCCCAGCGGGGCCAGGCCGGGCAGCGCCCGGCGGTCGAGCTTGCCGTTGCCGAGCAGCGGCAGCTCGGCGAGGGTCCCCCACAGGGTGGGCACCAGGTGACCGGGGAGCCGCTCGGCCAGGTAGGTCCGCAGCTCGGAGAGCGGCACGCCGGGGCCCGCCGGGAGGATGTGGGCGGCCAGCCTCGGGTTGCCCGGGTCGGACCGGTCGGCGACCACCGCGGCGGCGCGGACGGCCGGGTGCTCGGCCAGGACGCCCTCGATCTCGCCGGGCTCGACGCGGAAACCGCGAATCTTGATCTGCTGGTCCGCGCGGCCCAGGAAGACCAGGGTGCCGTCGGGTCGCTGCCGGGCCAGGTCACCGGTCCGGTAGAGGCGCGCTCCGGGCTCGGTCGCGTGCGGATCCGGTACGAAGCGGTCCGCGGTGAGGCGCGGGCTGCCGAGGTAGCCCTGGCCGACACCGCGCCCGCCGACGTAGATCTCGCCGGCCACGCCGGGCGGCACCGCGCGCATGGCGTCGTCGAGCAGACAGACGGTGGCGCCGGGGATCGGCCGGCCGATCGGGACCGGACCCGGCACCGTCTCGCCCGCGGGCACGATGTGCACGCAGCAGGCGACGGCGGTCTCGCTCGGGCCGTAGCTGTTGACGATCCGGGTCGCCGGAGCGTGCGCGGACCACACGGCGAGCTGCTCGCCGCGCAGTTCCTCCCCGCCGATCACCAGGCACCTGGCCGTGCCGGCCAGCACGTCGGCGGGGAGCGTCCCGGCCAGCAGGTCCAGGTGGGTCGGGGTCAGCTTGACGACGCCGTAGGGACCGTCGGCCAGCGCCCGCGCCAGCTGCTCGACGCCGGCCGCCTCCTCGTCCACCAGCCGCACCGGGGCTCCGGCGGCCAGCGTCGGGTAGAGCGAGGTGAGGGCGAGGTCGTAGGCGATGGAGGTGTGCAGCGGCGATCCC
Source organism: Streptosporangium sp. NPDC002607 (assembly GCF_053592655.1). NCBI lineage: Bacteria > Bacillati > Actinomycetota > Actinomycetes > Streptosporangiales > Streptosporangiaceae > Streptosporangium > Streptosporangium sp. NPDC002607. The sequence goes on along the minus strand of NZ_JBSFWD010000016.1, from coordinate 21,101 downwards.
ATGCCGTCACCCGGCCGCAGCTCCGCGCAGGCCCAGCGGGTGTAGCCGGCCAGGCCGCCGTGGGTGACCATGGCCCCCTTGGGGCGACCGGTGGATCCCGAGGTGTAGACCACGTACGCCAGGTCGTCCGGGTGCGGCCGGACGTCCGGCGCGGTCGGCGGGCAGGCCCGTATCCCGGCCCGCTCGGCCGGGTCGTCCAGCGCCACCAGCCGGACTCCCGCGGGGAGCAGCGGAGCGGCGTCGGCGGTCGCGATCAGCAGCGGCGCGGCGGAGTCCGCCAGCGCCTGTGCCAGGCGCTCGGCCGGATGGGCGGGGTCGAGCGGGATGTAGGCCGCCCCGGATTTGAGCACGGCCAGGAGCGCGACGACGAGGTCGGCGGTTCTCGGCAGCCGTACCGCGACGAGCGTGCCGCGGCGGGCGCCGAGCGCGCGGAGGCGGCCGGCCAGCCGGTTGGCCTCGCGGTCCAGTTCGGGGTAGGTGAGGGTGGTTCCGCCGCCGGTGACGGCGACCCCCTCGGTGACGGCCGCGCGGGCCGCGATCAGCTCCGGCACGGTGCCGGAGTCGTCCGGCACCGGCTCGCCCGCCAGGACGGGCGCCGCGGCCTCCGCGCCGGTGAGCAGCGGCAGCCGCCGCACGGGTGTGTCCGGCGCCGCGGCAACCGCCCGCAGCAGCCGCACGTAGTGGTCGGCGAAGCCCGCCATCGACGAGGCGTCGAAGAGCGCGGCCGCGTACTCGATCCGGCCGTCCAGGCCGCCGTCCGGCCGCCGCGTCAGATGGCAGCCCAGATCGAACTTGGCACCCGGCAGGTCGGGGAGCTCCACGCCGGACGGGCGGGCCGCCGCCTCGTGCGTCGCGAACATGATCGAGAACAGCGGGTTGCGGGACAGGTCGCGCTGCGGTGCGAGCTCCTCGACGACCAGCTCGAACGGCACCTCGGCGTGCGCGTACCCGGCCGTGGCGCTCTCCCGGACCTCCGCCAGCAGGTCGGTGAAGCCGGCCCGGTCGGCGAGAGACGCCCGTACCACGATGGTGTTGACGAAGAGGCCGACGAGATCGTCCAGCTCGGGCCGGTTCCGCGCGGAGACCGGCACGCCGACGGCCAGGTCGGTCTGGCCGGTGTAGCGGGCCAGGATCGCGAGGAAGCCGGCCAGCAGCGTGATGGACGGCGTCGCCCCGTGGCCGCCGCCGAGCTCGTCGAGGCGGGCCGCCAGCTCCGGCGGGACGGCGAACCTGACCGTACCGGCCCTCGGGTCGCGGACCGCGGCGCGCGGCCGGTCGGCCGGCAGCTCGGTCGGCTCCATCCCGGCCAGCCGCTCCCGCCAGAACCCCAGCTCCCGCTCGACGAGCTCGGCGGCGGACCCCGCCATACGGTCGCGCTGCCAGATCGCGTAGTCGGCGTACCGGACCGGGAGCGGCGGCAGCGGCCTGCCCTCCAGCGCCGCGACCAGCTCGCCGGCGAGCACCTCGTGCGACCGGTCGTCGGTCGCGATGTGGTGCAGCGTGAACAGCACGGTGTGCTCGCCACCGGGCCCGCGGACCACGCGGACCCGGACCGGCGGGGCCGCGGACAGGTCGAAGGGGCGGGTCATCTCCTCGGCGAGCACCTGCCGGGGGTCGCCGTCCTCGATCCGCGCCGGGATCGGCCCGGCCGGCTCGACGACCTGCGCCGGCTCGCCGTCGCCCTCGGCCGGGTAGCGGGTGCGCAGGATCTCGTGACGCTCGAAGAGCCCGGTCAGCGCGGCGCGCAGCCGGTCGGGGTCCGGCGGCCCCGGCACCCTCACCGCGAGGGGCTCCAGGTAGGAGGTGCCCTCCGGGTCGAGCTGGTGCAGGAACCACATCCGCCGCTGCGCGAACGAGAGCGGCGCGGGACCGGTCCGCGGCGCGACCGGCACCGGCGGGAGGGCGCGGCCGGCGGTCTCCAGCCGCGCGGCGAGACCCTCGACGGTGCGGGCCTCGAACAGCGCGGCGACCGGCAGCTCGATCCCTCGCTCGGCGCGCAGCCGGCCGACCACGAGGTTGGCCGAGAGCGAGTGCCCGCCCAGGGCGAAGAAGTCCGCCTCGGCGTCGGCCACCGGACGCTCAAGCGCCTCCGCGAACGCCGCCGCCACCGCGCGTTCCGCGGGCGTCCCCGGCTCGCGTCCCGCCGGGACCGCGTCGGCGGGCATCGCCCGCAGGGCCGCCCGGTCGATCTTCCCGTTGGGCGTCGTGGGGAACTCCGCCACCCCGAGGAAGTCCGCCGGGATCAGGTACGGCGGGAGCAGCCGCGCGCAGTGCAGGTGCAGTTCCCGCGCGGAGGGCGGCGCGGCCGGGTCGGCCGGCTGGACGTGGGCGACGAGGCGCGGTCCGGTACCGGCCTCGACCGCCTGGACCACCGCGAACCGCACCCCCTCGTGCGCCGCCAGCACGCCCTCGACCTCGCCCGGCTCGACCCGGTGTCCACGGATCTTGATCTGGTCGTCGGTGCGGCCGAGGATCTCGATCCTGCCGTCCGGGTGACGCCGGGCGACATCGCCGGTGCGGTACAGCCGTCCGCCCGGCACCGTGCCGTAGGGGTCGGGGACGAACCTGTCGGCGGTCAGCGCCGGCCTGCGGTGGTAGCCGACCGCGACGCCGTCGCCGCCGATGCACAGCTCTCCGCTCGCCCCGGTGGGCACCGCGTTCAGTCCGTCGTCCAGGACGTGCAGCGTCGTGTTGGCCACCGGGGCGAAGTCGCGCACCTCGCCGTCCGCCAGGAACGCGACCGACGACCACACGGTCGTCTCGGTCGGCCCGTACAGGTCCCACAGCCGTGCGCCGCCCGCGCACAGGCGGCGCGCGAGCTCGGCGGGCAGCCGCTCGCCGCCGCAGAGCGCGGTGAACCCGGCGGGCGGGCTCCAGCCGCCGTCGAGCAGCAGCCGCCAGGTCGTCGGGGTCGCCTGCATCACGGTCGCGCCGATGCGGGCCAGCAGGGCGGCGAGCCGCTCCGAGTCGCGGGCGTCCTCGGGCTCGGCGACCACCACACGCCCTCCGACGACGAGCGGCAGGAACAACTCCAGCGCCGCGATGTCGAACGACACCGTGGTCACGGCCGGGAAGACGGTGCCGGGGGCCAGCCCCGGCCGCTCGCGCATGGACCACAGGAAGTTGGTGAGCGCCCGGTGCGAGACCAGCACGCCCTTGGGCCGTCCGGTCGACCCCGAGGTGTAGATGAGATAGGCCGGGTCGTCCGGCGCCACCGCCCGCGGCGCGGGTTCCGGGGACCGCGGCTCCGCGAGGTCGTCGATCCGCACCACGGTGGCCGCGGCCGCCCCGCCGGCGCCGGAGGTGACCAGCACCCTCGCCCCGGCGTCGTCGAGCACGTAGGAAAGCCGGTCGGCCGGATGGGTGGGATCGAGCGGCAGGTAGGCCGCCCCGGCCAGGTGCACGCCGACCAGCGCCGCGACGAGTTCGACGCCGCGCGGCACGGCCACGCCGACCGATTCGCCGGAACGCACGCCGAGCCGCCGCAGGCGACCGGCGAGGGCACCGGCCAGTGCCATGAGCTCCGCGTAGCTGAGCCGCCGGTCGCGGCACTCGACCGCCACCGCGTCCGGCGTCCTGGCCGCCTGTGCCGCGATCAGCTCGTGCACCGGAAGCGCGGGGTACGGCTCCGGCGGCATCGCCGCCGCGGCCTCCCCGCCGCTGTCCGGAGCGTGGTCCTCTGGCGGCGCGTGCCGTCGCGAAGGGGTGGGATCCACACCGGTCTGGTCAGGCATGCTCATCGTCCCCTCGGGATGGCTCGGCGGATCGTCAGCGAGCCTCGTCGGCCATGCGCAGCCGCAGGCTGAGCGGGCGCATGTCGGTCCAGACCCGCTCGATGTGGTCCAGGCACTCCTGCCGGGTCCCGGAGGCGCCCTCGGCCCGCCAACCGGCGGGCAGCGCACGGTCGGCGAACCAGACCGAGTACTGCTCCTCGTGGTTGACCACGACCAGGTACTTCTCGTCCGCGGACATCTCTCTCCTCAACGGTCGCGTTGTTCCGCTTCTCCCGGACCCGGCTCCGGGTCCGTGGAGAAGTCGGGAAGGTGGATCCCGAGCCCCCGCGCCGCGGCCTCGTCCATGACGTGGGCGGCGAGGGCGGCGTCGAGGGCGCCGAGCCCGAAAGGCGAGAACACCGTCACGGCTCCGGCGTCATAGGGCAGCGCGGTGCCCGGGGCCAGCAGGTCGCCGATCTCGGCGGTGACGAATCCCCGGTTCCCGGCCAGCCGCGCGGCCAGGTCGAGCGAGGTCGCCTCGCGGCAGACGTGGTCGGTGTCGTCGACCACGTTCCTGGCCGCCAGGATCGACTCGGGGGTCAGGTCGCGCAGCGACACGTGCAGCACGACGGTGCCCGGCAGGCAGGAGTCCGTGCTCAGGTGCGGCTCGCCGGCGGTGGTGGCGAGGGAGACGATCCGGTGCGCGGCCAGCGCCTCCTCGACGTCACCGGCGATCTCGACCTTCAGGCCGGGCACCCGGGACGCGAACTCCCGGGCGCGCTCGGGGTCGAGGTCGAACACCGTGACCGTCGCCAGCTCGGGGAGCTGTGACCGCAGGAAGCGGAGGATCTCGAAGTTGATGACCCCGCAGCCGATCAGCGCGACCCCGCTCCGGACGTCGGCGGGAGCGTCGGCGGTGAGCGTGGCCGCGGCCACGGCCGCGCCGGCCGCGGTGCGCCTGGCCGAGATGACCGCTCCCTCCAGCAGCGCCACCGGCCGTCCGTCCGTGACGGAGTTGAGCAGGATCGCGGCCGACGCCCGCTCCAGCCCGAGGGCCAGGTTCCCGGGGAACGACGCCACCCACTTGACCGCCGCGACCGGGCGCTCGCCCCCGACGTAGGCGGGCAGCGCGATGATCCGGTCGCGCGTGTTGCCGGGGAAACGCAGGAAGACCGAGTGCGGTACCGAGGTCTCCCGCCGCGAATGGGCCAGGTAGGCGTCCCTGACGGTCCGGCAGACGGCGTCCTCGGCGTCGTCCAGCACCGCCAGCACGTCGCTTCTACCGAGGATCAGCATGCCGTTTGCTCCTTCCAGAGGTGGGCGATGTCGCCGAACCTCTCCTCCACCCAGACGTCGGAGTAGATGGTGTCCAGGTACCGCTCGCCCCGGTCGGGCAGCAGCAGGACGCAGTTGGCTCCGGCCGGGATCTCCGCGAGCCGCTGCGCGACCGCGCTCACCACGGCGCCCGAGGAACCACCGCCCAGGATCGCCTCGACACCGACCAGCCGCCGGCAGCCGACCACGCAGTCCTGGTCGGTCATCCGGGCCACGGAGTGGGCGATGCCGTCGTAGTACAGCTCCGAGCGAATCGCCGCGCCGTGTCCCGGGATGAGCCGCTGGCAGGACGGCTCGCCGAAGATGGCGCTGCCCTCCGCGTCGACGGCGACGATGTGCGTGCCCAGCCCGTGGTCCGCGACGAACCTGGCGCACCCGTGAATGGTGCCGCAGGTTCCGGTGGCCACGAAGAGGTAGTCGACGTTCCCGTCGAGCTGCCGGACGACCTCCTGCATGATCGTTTCCTGGGCGCGGGCGTTGAGCGGGTTGGCGTACTGGTTGGGCCAGAACGCGTGGGGAATGTCGTGGACGAGCTCGCGGACGCGCCGGATCCTGGCGGACAGGAAGTCGCCGACCTCGTTGTCGGGCTCGCGCACGATGTCCAGCTCCGCCCCGTACGCGGCCAGGATCGCGAGGTTCTGGGCGGTCATCTTCGGATCCGCCACGCAGATGAACCGGAGGCCGAACCAGCGGCACACCTGCGCGAGCCCGATGCCGAGGTTGCCCGAGCTCGACTCGACGACCGTCGACTGGTTCGGGATGAGCTCGCCGCGCTCGATCGCACCCAGCACCATGCCCATGGCGGACCGGTCCTTCATGCTGCCGCCCGGGTTCAACGACTCCAGCTTGGCGTGGAACCGGACCTGGGACTCCCCGAAGAGGCGCGTCAGCCGCACCAGGGGGGTCGCACCGACCGCGGAGAGGACGCCGTCACCGACCCGCGCGTTCACCGCCGTAGTCGTCCGGCCGGGGGGCGCACAGTCGATGGCCTCATATCCTGCGCTCACCGTTCCGCTCCGTCAGGCAATTCAGAAGATATGCTCCGCGAGACATTGGCACCTTTCCGGATGGCTTCATTCTCATGGGTTTCCGGCAGCACCCGCCAGAACCCGCCGAACATATTTACCGGGCCACCTCGAATGGCTGTCCACATCAGCGGGCCCCAAAACGTGGCCCGACCATAACCAGGGCGCCTCGACAGGGTCAATAGCGCAGGCCGCGGAAATGGTCATTGCCGCAAAAACTCCAGCCGTGCATGATAAGTCTCGACACCGCCGAATTATCGCACCGTATTCACCGAATGAACGGGCCACCCGGCGCATTAATGTCGCTATTAGACGATGACCGAGAGCTGTCCCGCCGGCGGGACAGCTGGGCGACGCGGACTGCCGGGGAGCGCGCCATGGCCGCTCCGACCCCCCGCACGCGAAGGAGAATGCCGAGATGACCACCATTTTGCCCGCTCCGGCGGGCCCGCTGAATAATGTTCGGCCGATGACCGGTGAGGAATACCTGGAGTCGTTGCGCGACGGCCGCGAGGTATATATCGGGGGCGAGCGCGTGCCGGACGTTACCACTCACCCGGCCTTCCGTAACAGCGCGCGTTCCATCGCCCGGCTGTACGACGCGCTACACGAACCGGAGGCCGCGGATGTATTGCGTGTGCCGACCGACACGGGAAACGGCGGATTCACCCATCCGTACTTCAAAACGGCCCGTTCCGCGGCCGATCTGGTCGCCTCCCGGGACGCGATCGTCGCCTGGCAACGGCTCGTCTACGGCTGGATGGGCCGCACCCCGGACTACAAGGCCGGCTTCTTCGGCACCCTGGAGGCCAACGCGGACTTCTACCGCCCGTTCCAGGACAACGCGCTGCGCTGGTACAGGGAGGCGCAGGAGCGGCTGCTCTACTTCAACCACGCGATCGCGCATCCTCCGGTCGACCGGGACCGGCCGGCCGACCGGACCGCGGACGTGTGCGTCCACGTCGAGGAGGAGACCGACTCCGGCCTGATCGTGTCCGGCGCGAAGGTCGTCGCGACCGGGTCCGCGATCACCAACGCGAACTTCATCGCCCACTTCGGCCTCCCGCTCAGGGACAAGAAGTTCGGCCTGGTCTTCACGGTGCCGACGAACTCCCCCGGCCTGAAGTTCATCTGCCGCACCTCCTACGAGCAGGCGGCGGCGGCGCAGGGCAGCCCCTTCGACTACCCGCTGTCCAGCCGGATGGACGAGAACGACAGCATCATGGTGTTCGACCGGGTGCACGTGCCCTGGGAGAACGTTTTCATGTACGACGCCGGCGCGGCCAACTCCTTCGCCGCCGGATCCGGTGTCCAGGAGCGCTTCACCTTCCACGGCTGCGCGCGGCTGGCCGTCAAGCTGGACTTCATCGCGGGCTGCGCGATGAAGGGCGTGGAGGCGACCGGCGTCTCGACGTTCCGCGGCGTGCAGGCCCAGATCGGCGAGATCCTCAACTGGCGCGACCTGTTCTGGGGGCTGTCCGACGCGATGGCCAAGTCGCCGACCTCGTGGCACGGCGACGCCGTGCAGCCGAACCTCAACTACGCCATGGCGTACCGCACGTTCATGGGCGTCGGCTATCCCCGGATCAAGGAGATCCTCCAGCAGACCCTCGGCAGCGGCCTGATCTACCTGAACTCGCACGCCGCCGACTGGAAGAACCCCGACGTGCGTCCCTACCTGGACCGCTACCTGCGCGGCTCGCGGGGCATCCAGGCCATCGACCGGGTCAAGCTGCTCAAGCTGCTCTGGGACTGCGTCGGCACCGAGTTCGCCGGACGCCACGAACTCTACGAGCGCTCCTACGCCGGCGACCACGAGGGCATCCGGGTGCAGACGCTGCAGTCCTACACGGCGAGCGGGCAGGCCCAGGCGCTGAAGGGCTTCGCCGAGCAGTGCATGGCCGAGTACGACCTCGACGGGTGGACCCGTCCCGACCTGATCGGCCCCGAGGGCCTGCCCGGCCACGCGCGTTGACACCGCCCCACGGAGACATCGCCCACACCGAAGGAACCAGCATTGGCCATCATCACGCTTGAGCCGTTGGCCCGGCCCCGCCGGGAGTACCACCCGCTCGCGTGGAAACCGCTGTCGCTGATCGTCGCGGCCGTCGTCGTGCCGGTGGCGCTGCTCATCGACGGCTACGGCTACAACATCGACGAGCTCTACTTCATCGCGGCCGGCCGGCAGCCGGCCTGGGGATACGCCGACCAGCCGCCGCTCGTGCCGCTGCTGGCCGCGCTGACCGACGCCCTGTTCCCCGGTTCGCTGCTCGCGCTCCGGCTGCTGGACCTGCTCGTGGTCGCGGCCGGTGTCGTGGTCACCGCGCAGATCGCGCGGGAGATGGGCGTCCGGGGGCGGGCGCAGGTCATGGCGGCCGCCGCCTACGCGATCGCGTTCCTCGGCCAGGCGGGCAGGCTCGACACCGAGACCTTCGACGTCGTGCTGTGGATGACGGCCGGCCTGCTGGTGGTCCGCTGGGTCCGGCTGCGCGGCGAGGGCAGGACCGGCCGGAGCGCCGACCTGCCGCTGCTGTGGGCCGGCGTCGTCACGGCCGTGGCGTTGCAGGTCAAGTTCCTCATCCCGGTCTTCTGGGCGGCTCTGGCGGTGAGCGTGCTCGCGGTCGGCCCGCGCGACCTGCTGCGGCGGCCGGCGCTGTGGGCGGGGGCCGCGATCGCGGTGGTCGCCACGGCGCCCGGGCTGGTCTGGCAGACCGTCCACGGATGGCCGCAGCTCCAGGTGGCCGCCGCGCTGACCGGAGAGAACGAGATGCTCTGGGGCGGCCGGCCGATGTTCCTGCCGCTGCTGCTGGTCACCGGCATCCCGGTCGGGACGGTGCTGTTCTGCTACGGCCTGTGGGCGCTGCTGCGCTGCCCCGACCTGCGTGACCACCGCTTTCTCGGGTGGACCGTGCTCGGCGTGATCGCCGTCCTGCTCGCGGCCGGCGGCCGCTTCACCTACGTCGGCGGGGTGTTCCCCCTCGCCTTCGCGGCGGCGGCGGTACGGATGGAGCGGCACCGGCCGGCCCGCTGGTGGCGCTGGACCGTCAGCCGGCCGGTCTTCGTGCTGGCGGCGCTGCTGCCGCTGGTGCAGCTGCCGATCACCCCGGCCGCGGAGCTCAGGCAGCCGACCACCCCGCAGGAACGGTCGGACATGCTGGAGGCCTTCCTCCAGCTCGGCTGGCCCGAGCTCGCGAACTCGGTCACCCGGGCCTACAACGCGCTGCCACCGGCCACCCGGGACCGGACCACGGTCCTCACCCGGTACTTCTGGCAGGCGGGCGCCCTGGAGGTGCTGGGCACCAGGCAGGGGCTGCCGCACCCGTACAGCGGGCACCGCGGGTACGGCTACCTGGCGACCCCGCCGGAGGAGCCGGGCCCGGTCCTCTACGTCGGCGGGATGGACGACGAGCTGCGGTCGATGTTCTCCGGCGTCCGGCAGGTGGGCACCGTCGAGGGCAGGATCGGCCTCGGGATCGGCACTCCGATCTGGTTCTGCGAGGGCCGTACCGCGGCCTGGTCGCGGATCGGGCCGCTGTTGAAGCGGGAGGACGCCGCCCGGCGGGCCAGACCGGGCTCCTGAAGGACCACATGCGTGAGGGCGGGCCACCGGCCCGCCCTCACGCGCATACCCGTCAGACCTCGAAGTGCAGCGCCACCTGCCGGATCCGCTCGATCAGGGCCGCCTGCTGCAGGCTTCCCTCCTGCTGCGGCCGGACGTCGCCACCGTGCAGCACCGAGCGCACGAAGGCGCCGATCACGTTCGCGAACTGGTGGTCGGCCGGCAGGATCAGTTCCTCGCGATGGTCCTGGCGCTCGACGCGCAGCACCGGCAGGTGCGTCTCCGGCGGGGTGAACACCCGGTCCAGCAGGATCCGGCCGGTGCTGCCCGAGAGCTGGTAGTCGTTCCGGTAGGAGTGCTCCATGCCGAAGGTGAGCTGCGCGGGGACGCCCTGCGGCGTGCAGAGCAGGACGCTCCCGGACATCACCACGTCCTGCTTCTGGTCGTGCCGGAAGACGGCGCCGATGACCTGAAGATCTCCGCCGAGGAAGTGCACCGCCGCGCGGACCGGGTAGCCGCCGAAATCCAGGAAGGCGCCGCCGCCGACGTCACGCTGGTAGCGGATGTCGCCCTCTGGTTTGGGGGGGATGGTGAAGGCGGCGGCGAAGCCGCGCAGCTCGCCGATCGCGCCGTCGGCGACCAGCTTGCGTACCGCGGCGTGCTGGGAGTGGTGCAGGAACATGTAGTTCTCCAGCAGCACCAGCCCGCGCGAGCGGGCCAGCGCGAGGAGCCTGCTCGTCTCCGCCTGGTTGTCGGTCATCGGCTTCTCGACCAGGACGTGCTTGCCGGATTCGAGCGTCCGCTCGATCCACTCCGCGTGCAACAGCGCCGGCAGCGGGATGTAGACGGCGTCGACATCCGGACGGTCCAGCATCGACTCGTACCCCTTGAGCGGGACGCCGCCGAACCGGTCGGTGAACGCGGTCGCCTTCCGCAGGTCACGGCTGGCGACCGCGGTGACCTGCACGTCCGCGTCGGCCACCATCGCGGGAAGGGTCCGCCGCCAGGCGATGTCCGCGCATCCCATGACTCCCATGCGAAGCCGGTCGGTGCTGACACTGATCATTGGTGCGACTCCACTCGGCATAGGACGGACAGAAGGCGATCGCGCGAACCCACCGCGGCATCCCGGTTCAGCGCTGCGGACCGGCCTTCAGCGCCGCGTAGTGCGCCAGGCAATCCTCGTAGGTGGGGAGCAGCCCCTTGGCCGCCGCCTCAGCCAGGGTGGGCGCGCCCGCGTCCTTGTCCGACATGATCGGCGGCTCGGTGAGATCCCACGGGATACCGATCTCAGGGTCCCGTGGATCGATCTCGAGCATCGTGCCCGGTTCGTACGCCTCCGAGCACAGGTAGTTCATGCAGGCGTCGTCGGTCAGCGCCAGGAAGGCGTGCCCGAGACCGTCGGCGAGATAGACCGCGATGCCGGACTTCTCGTCCTGCAGCGTCGTCTCGTACTTCCCATACGTCGGCGAGCCCACCCTCAGGTCCACCACGACGTCCAGCACCGCGCCGCGCACGCAGGTGACCAGTTTGGCCTGACCCGGCGGGAGCGCGGTGCCGTGGATGCCGCGCAGCGTGTTGCGGCGGCTCGACGAGTAGTTGGCCTGGCCGACGGTGAAGGGGTAGCCGATCGCATCGGAGATCACCTCGGAGCGGAACGCCTCGTAGAAGTATCCGCGCCGGTCGTCGTACTTGGTCGGCGTCAACCGGTAGGCGTCCGGCACCGACAGCTCGGTCACCATCATCGAGTCGAACATCCGCCACCACACTCCTGAGTGAGAACGTCACGGCCGGCGATCGGCTCGCCGGCCTTCCGATAGCTACGCGGCCCGGCCCGCACGGTAGCCCACGATCAGTACAGGCTGTGCATGCAGGTGAGCAGGCTGCGGGCCTCGATGTTGAGGTAGTGGCCGTGCCGCAGCAGGTCTGTGAGCTGGCGGACGGTCATCCAGCGGAAGTTCGCCGGCAGGTCGAGGGAGAAGTCCTCACCGACCTCGGCGATCTGGTAGCGGGTCAGGGCCTGGTAGAAGCGCCCACCCTCCTCGGAGAGCACCGCGTCGTAGCGCATGGTCGCGTTGGCCAGGGCGTCACGCAGCAGGAGGTCCTCGATCTCCGTGACCCCCGCCCCCGGCAGCAGCTGCACGGTCGGCGCCATCTCCACCATGTCCATCAGGCCGAACTCCGGCCTGGCCTGGACCAGCAGGTGCAGCACCCCGTCGATGGGGCGCGCGACGAACATCGCGCGCCCCTCCCCGCGGGGGAACAGCAGCGGCTGGGTCCACCGCTTGACCTCCCTGGTCCCGGCCTCCACCTCGGCCGCGATGATCCGGAAGTGCCGGCCCTCGCCGTCGGTGATCTCGTCGTCGGTCCGCTCCCAGCCGCCGACCTTCGCCAGCGGCACCAGGCGGGCCGTCCAGTCGCACCGGGTCTTCGTCTCGGTGAACCAGCTCAGCACCTCGCCGACGCCGGCGTCGTCCGGCCGGTACCGGTAGGAGCGGATGAGCGCGTCCCTGAACGGGTCTCCGGTCGACGCGTCCTCCTCGTCCGGCAGCTCGACCGGCAGGCAGGACAGGACCGTGCGGGCGTCCATGTTGACCAGGTTGTCGACCTGGATGAGCTCGCGGATCTGGGCCAGGGTGAGCCAGCGGTAGTCCTCGTGCACCGGCACGTCGCCGGTCATGAGCACCACCATGTTGCGGTTGCGCTTGCGCCAGAACCAGGCCCCCTGCTCCGACTGCAGGACGTCCACCAGCACCTGGCCTCGGGCCGGTCCGACGAAGCACTCCAGGTACCTGGTGCCGGCGCCGCGGTGCACCTGGGTGTAGTTGCTCCGGGTCGCCTGGACGGTCGGTGACAGTTGCAGCGTGTTGATGTTGCCCGGTTCCATCTTCGCCTGCATCAGGCAGTGCAGGACGCCGTCGAACTCCTTCACCACGATGCCGAGAATCCCGATCTCCGGCTGGTTGATGATCGGCTGCGACCACGTCTCCCGGCCGCCGTCGCGGACCTGCAGACCCTCGATGGTGAAGAAGCGCCCGCTGGCGTGCGCCAGGTTGCCGGTGTCCGGCTCGAAGTTCCAGTCGTCCAGCCGGGAGAAGGGGATCCGCTCCACCATGAAGCGACCGCTGCGGTGCCGGTCGGCCCACCAGTCGTGGAACTCCTCGGTGGACATGAGCGCCCCGTCGTCGGCCGCCGAGATCCGGCGCGTCGGCGCGCCGGCCGCCTCCCCGGTCTGCGCGCGCGAAGCCGCGAGTCGCGTCATGATGGGTCCCTTCCCGTCCTCGGTGCGGTTTTCTTCAGACCTTCGCCAGGACGTCGCGGAGCGTGTCGATGACCCGTTCCTGGTCGATGTCGGAGAGCGAGGCGTACATGGGCAGGGAGAAGATCTCGTCGGCCACCGTCTCGGTGACCGGCAGGGAGCCCTTCCGGTAGCCGAGGTGCGCGAAGCCCGACTGGGTGTGCACCGGCCACGGGTAGCTGATGTTCAACACGATGCCGTGCGCCTTGAGCGCCTCAAGGATCCTGTCCCGCTTCGGGTGACGCACCACGTGGACGTAGTACACGTGGTCGTTGCCGGGAGCGGTCTTCGGGGTCACCAGGTCGGTGCCGGCGAAGGCCTCCGCGTAGCGGGCCGCGATCACCCGCCGCCTGGCGATGTAGTCGTCGAGCCGGGTCAGCTTGCGGCGCAGGATCTCGGCCTGCACCTCGTCCAGCCGGCTGTTGTATCCGGGCGTGGAGACGACGTAGTACTGGCTCTCCATCCCGTAGTAGCGCAGGCGGCGCAGGTTCGCGTCCACCTCCGCGTCCCGGGTCATGGTGGCGCCGCCGTCGCCGTAGGCGCCCAGCACCTTGGTGGGGTAGAAGGAGAACGCCGCGACCTGCCCCATCGAGCCGGCGATCCGGCCGTGGTGGCGGGCGCCGTGCGCCTGCGCGCAGTCCTCCAGGATCGGCAGGTTGTGCTCGGCGGCGATCGCCTCCAGCGGCGCCATGTCGACGCACTGCCCGTACAGGTGGACCGCCACGATGCATCGCGTGCGGTCGGTGACGAGGGCGGCCACCTGCTCGACGTTCATCAGGTAGGTGTCGGGGTCGATGTCGGCGAACACCGGCGTCGCGCCGACCGCGTCGATCGCGACGACCGTCGGGGCGGCCGTGTTCGAGACGGTGATCACCTCGTCACCGGCGCCGACGCCGAGGGCGCGCAGGCCGAGCACGATCGCGTTGGTGCCGTTGTCGACGCCCACACAGTGCGGGACGCCGTGGTAGGCGGCGAACTCCTCCTCGAACGCCTGTACGCTCGGCCCGAGCACCAGCCGTCCCGAACGGAACACCGTGTCGACCGCGTCGAGGATGTCGTCACGTTCCTTCTCGTACTCCGGCAAATAACCCCACACGAAAAGGGTCATCGGGGCACGTCACCTCCAATGCGCGAGGGCCCGCCCAGCAACTGGCCGCGGGCTCGGACGACGGGTTTCAGACGATGTGCTTGAGCAGGTCCACTCCGTGCACGTCCCAGGCCTCGCGGTAGATCGCGAAGACGTGGACGTCCAGGACCTGGCCGTGGAAGTACGTGTGCCTGGGCAGGACCGCCTCCGCCTCGACCATCAGCGCGTGCGGCTCGGCGAACCCCAGGCTCTCGATGCCGGGATCGGTGGCGTGGAAGTAGACCTTGCGCGTGCGCCACATCGCGAAGGCGAAGTTGACCGTGAGCGCGGCCGCGTCCGTCCGGATCTCGTCCGGCTGGCCGGCCAGGTGGACGTCGGCCTTGAGGTGGCCCGCCGGGGCGAGTTCGGACAGCGTGCTGAACCCGACGACCTCCTCGGTGTCCTTGCGGTGCACCAGGAAACAGGCGGACAACCCCTGGCCGAAGGTGTCGACGAACCTGTCGATCACCGGCAGACCGCTGTGCCCCAGTCGGAACAGGATGTCGTAGACCTTGGCGGCGTCCTTGACGCCCGCGGGCCGCAGCTCGATCTGCCTGGACTCGGTGTAAGGAAACAACATTTCTTGGTCATCCTCGTTTCGGAGCCGAGCTCCGGCGACATGAAATGGCATTCACGCGCCAATGGCACAGATTCTTCGGGAAACGCGCACGGATCATCGCCTGTCCCGCCGGCGGGACAGGTGGACACACACCGAATCAGTACATCGGCCGGAAATCCTTCGGGTGTTCACCAGATCTATCACATCGGCACGATCACCGGCACCCCGCCGGTTATTTCAGGTAGCCGGACAAGAACGGTGATCGGGGTCAACGCTATTGCCCCCACCATGAGGCCGTGACTACTGTCGTCGGCGTTTAGGCGTCCGCCGACAAAGCCTCGTTTAGGAGCGGGTCCGCGAAAGCACTTCCAAGTTTTGTCGATTCGGACCTCGCGTGGACATCGCCGCGACCGCACGAAAGGACGAAAGATATGTCAGACAATGACCTGGCCACCGATGTCGACCTCACCCTGGTCGACGATGTGGAGCGCATGGTCCGGGGTATCGCCGAAATGATCTGCGCCGAGCAGCCCGATGTGCCGCAGCCGGAGTCGCTGCACGACCTCGACTCGTTCTCGATGGTCCAGATCCTGCTGGAGCTGGAGAACACCACACAGCTCAAACTGCTGGAGCGGTTCGAGGGCTTCCAGGGCGAGACGTTCCGCGACCTCGCGGAGTTCATCGTCAAGTTCACCGTGGAGGACGATCAGGAGAAGCAGCAGGGAGCCACGGAGGCACCCCGGGAGCAGGCGTCGCCGGTTTAGCCGCCGGCCCGTGCGCTGTCCCGCCAGCGAGACAGCGCAGTGGCGGCAGTACCGGAATCCCGGGTGTCGGCCGACCAAACAATGCGCCTGGGAAAACGGGCGCAGAATAATCCGTGGAATGCCACTGGGGCCACTTTTACCGGCAGGCCGTTCATTGCGCCCGGAGTACCATTGACCCAGGATGATGATATGCCCGACACATTGCACGTGATCTCTCCCGAACCGGCCCGGGAACCACTCAGGTTGCACCCCCCGAGGCATCGGATCGAGCGGCGGTCGATCCTTATGTGGACGCTCAACGCGCTGATCTGGGGAATATTAGTCGTCGGCGCTCTCAGTGTGCTGTACGCGCTGGTTCCGGATACCCGGCCGTGGCTGGGCCCGGTGATCTGGATTTTCTCGGCGATTTACGCGGTGAACGTGGCGGTCATGCCGACCTGGCGTTATCTGGTGCACCGCTGGGAGATCAACGACCAGGCCGTCTACGCGCTCAACGGCTGGATCACCCGTGAGTGGCGGATCACCCCCATCTCGCGCATCCAGTCCGTGGAGACCAGAAGGGGTCCGCTGCAGAACGTGCTGGGCCTGGCCACGCTCAAGGTGACCACCGCCTCCAGGGAGGGCGGGATCACCATCGACGGGCTGGACGCGGAGGTGGCCGAGGAGTGCTCGCGCCGGCTCACCGAGATCACCCAGGCCACTCCGGGAGATGCCACGTGAGCACCACCCGGTCGGCGGACGAACCGCTCCGGACGGACCCGCCGCCACCGCCCGCCGATCCGCCACCACCCGCTGACTCACCGCCGCCCGCCGCCCCGTCGCCGCCGGCCACGAAGGCGGCGGCCGAGGCCGTCGAGGTGGTCGACGAGGTGGTCGACGACGGGGTGGGCTGGCAACGGCTGAGCAGCCGGGTGGCGTGGGTCGACGGGCTGAGATTCGTGCTCAGCCTGATCCCCAGCTTTCTCACCATGTTCGTCTTCGACCGGGGATTCGACGCCTGGCCGGTCCTCATCATCACCGTGGTCGGCACCACGGTCAGCATCCTGAACCTGCGGCGCTGGCTGACCACCAGGTACCGGCTGACCACCGACCGGGTCGAGATCCGCCGAGGGGTGCTGGTCCGCAAGTACCGCTCCGTCCCCAGGGACCGGATCCGCACGGTGGACACCACCGCGAAGTTCCGGCACCGGATCACCGGGCTCCGCGTGCTGCACATCGCCTCCGGCGAGGCACGCACCTCTTTCAAACTCGACGCCATCCCCAAGAAGGCGGCCGAGGAGCTCCGCGACGAGCTGCTGCGCGATCGAGGGAGCGCGGATCCCCGCGAGGACGTGACTCCCGAGAACGACCGCCCGGCGCCCCAGGAGACCGTCATCGCGCGGCTCAGCTGGTCCTGGATCCCGTACAACGTGATCAGTATCTGGTCCTTCCTGGCCGCGGGGCTGTTCCTGTTGAGTGCCAGCCTGACGCTGCAGATGTTCGACGTCGACCTCTGGGAGATCATCGGTAACCTGGCCGGCTGGGCGGACCTCGGCCTGGGCTGGTCGATCGCCGTCGGGGCCACGGGCTGCTTCGTCGTGGGCACCGTCGGCCTGACGATCACCTTCTTCAAGGAGAAGTGGAACTTCGAGCTGGTCCGCACCACGACCGATGACGGCGGCACGGCGCTGCTCACCCGGCAGGGGCTGTTCGGGACCCGCGAGGTATACCGCGACGACAGGCGCCTGCGCGGGGTTCACATCAGCGAACCGCTGCTCTCCCGATGGATGGGACTGGCCGAGACAGAGGTCATCTCGACCGGGCTGCGGTGGATCCCCGGGAGCGACGCGTCCAGCAGCATCCTGCCGCGCGCGCACATCGGCGAGGCGCGCCGGGTGGCGATCCTGGTCCTCGGAGACGAGCACCGGCCGCTGGAGGCGGCACTCCGCGCCCACCCGCGCGCCGCGCTGTACCGCCGGCTGATCTGGGCCGTCTACATGCCGGGGATCGTCGCCGGCCTGCTGGCCTGGCTGGGGGCGACCGGCGCCGCCCCCGGCCGGATCTGGCTGGTCCTCGTCGCGCTGATGCCGCTGACCTGCCTTTTGGCGTTCGTGGCGTACCGGTCACTGGGGCACACGCTGGCCGGGCCGTACCTGGTGATGCGATCCGGGGTGGTGCGGCGCAACACGGTCGTGCTGCAGTGCCGGGGAGTGATCGGCTGGACGTTCAGCCAGTCGCTTCTGCAGCGCGCGCTGGGGCTGATGACCATCCGGGTGTCGACCGCGGCCGGGGCTCGCTCGTACGAGATACCGGACGTCGCCGCGGACCAGGCCGTGACGTTCGCGCACGGCGGGACCCCGGAACTGGTGTCCGAATTCCTGGTCAACGACAACCCGTCCAGCTGACCCGCTCACCTACCTGGTGGACAGGAGGTAGAAATGCGCCAGACCAACCTCACGGATGACTTTTCCGTGAGCGCGATCGGCCTCGGCTGTAGCTCGATGTCACACGGCTACGGACCGGCCGACCGGGATGACGAGGAGTCCGTCCGGGTCATCCACCGGGCCATCGACTACGGCATCGACATCTTCGACACCGCGGACGTCTACGGGCCGTACACCAACGAACAACTGCTCGGGCGCGCGCTCGGATCGCACCGGGACGACGTGACGATCGCCACCAAGTGCGGCCTGGTGGTCGGGCCGGACGGCAAGTTCCGTCGCAACGGCCGGCCCGAGTACCTGCGGACCGCCTGTGAGGGATCGCTCCGCCGGCTCGGGACCGACTCCATCGGGTTGTACCAGCTGCACCGGGTCGACCCGGCCGTCCCGCTCGTCGAGACCTGGGGAGCGCTGGGCGAGCTGGTCACCGAGGGCAAGGTCCGGGCGCTCGGCATCTCCCATGCCACCTGCGAGGAGCTGGAGTTGGTCCACTCGGTGTTCCCGATCACCGCGGTCCAGTACGAGCTGTCGGTATGGTCCACGGGCACCCTCGACGACGTCCTGCCGTGGAGTCAGAAGAACGGCGTGGGGTTCCTCGCCTTTGCTCCGCTGGGCCGCGGGTACCTGTCCGGCCACGTCGACCACACCGCCCTGGGCGCGGACGACTCCCGCAGCCGGGATCCGCGCTTCAGCCCCGACGCGATGAGCGTCAACCAGGCGATCGTCGAGGGCCTGCGCTCGATAGGCGCCCGGCACGAAGTCACCTCGGCGCAGGTGGCGATCGCCTGGACGATGGCCCAGGGCGGCAACGTCGTCCCCATCCCGGGAACGAGGCGACGGCACTGGCTCGGGGACAACGCGGCCGCGGTCGATCTGCTCCTCACCCCCGAGGATCTGCGCGACATCCACAACCTCCCGTCGGCGGTGGGCGAGATGAGCTGGGACCAGTTCCGTTCCACCGGCTCGCCGACGCATCGGAGCTGACCCAGATGACAGGACCCAAAAAGTTGATCTTTCCGCATACGGCGTCACGCCGCGTCGTGCTCCATCCCGCGAGCGGTACCGACCAGGCCGGCTTCGCCCAGGTATTCGTACGTACCGGGGTGGAGAGCGTCCGCCCGGCGGTACGGCCGGCCCGGGGAACGATGCGCGCCCACGCCGCGTTCCACGTCTCCACAACCGCCACCAACGAGCGTCTGGGCTTCGCCGGCCTGCACGCGCTGGACCCGGCCGGGCATGTCAGGTGCGCCGTCTACCTGGACCCCCAGCGGGCCCGGCTGGGCGTGGGATCCGAGGCCATCCTGCTGATGATCAACTATGCCTTCGCCACACTGAACATCGACCGGGTGATCGGGCAGACCACCGAGGCCAGCTTCACCTCCTTCGGGATCACCGGGGGCGACAGGGAGATCGGCGCTCTGCACGATCACATGTACTTCCGCGGACGCCTGTGGGACCTGCACAACTTCGAGATCGAGCGTCCGAACTGGGAGGAGTACATCGACCGGAACGCCACCGGCGTGCTTCCCCCGCCGCTGAGCTGGCGGGCCGCGCCGCCCCGGCCCCTTGAGGTGTCCTGACGGCCCGCTGGACGTCGCGCCGTCCCCGTCGCGGCTCATCCGCTCCGGCAACGTGAAGGAGAACACATGGCAACCACGGCCGCGAAACCGCTGATCACCGTACTCGGCGCCTCGGGCCTGCTGGGCACGGCCGTCGCCCGCGAGCTGGCGGCCAGGCCGGTCCGGCTCCGGCTGGTCGGGCGCCGCCCCACCTCCGTTCCGTCCGAACCGCGCGCCGATGTCGAGGTGCGCATCGCCGACCTGACCCACGGCGGCGCCCTCGCCTCCGCGGTCGACGGCGCCGACGCGGTGATTCACCTGGTCGCGCACATGGGCAACGCGAGCACGTGGCGGGCCGCCGCGGTCGACCCCACCGCGGAACGGGTCAACCTGGGCCTGGTCCACGATCTCATCGACGCGGTCCGGACGCGGCGCCCGGCGCGGCCGCCGGTGGTGCTGTTCGCCGGATCGGTGTCGCAGGGAGGGCGTTCCTCGTCGGCCCGGTTCGACGGCAGCGAACCGGACGAGCCGCTGACCGCCTACGACCAGCACAAGCTGGACGCCGAGCGCGCGATCAGGGCGGCCGACGCCGAGGGGCTGATCCGGGGGAGCACGTTGCGACTGGCGACCCTCTACAGCCGGGGTACGGATCCGATCGCACTGGACCGGGGCGTGGTCTCGGTCATGATGCGCCGGGCGTTCACCGAGCAGCCACTGACGATGTGGAACGGCGGCGCCCCCAAGCGCGACCTGCTCTGTGTCGACGACGCGGCCACCGCGTTCGTCGCCGCGCTGGACCAGGCCGACGTGGTCTCCGGCCGGCACTGGCTGATCGGCACGGGCCAGGCGACCAGTGTCGCCGACCTGTTCACGATGATCGCGAAGGTCGTCGCCACTCAGTCGGGGCGGCCTCCGGTCCCGGTCGTCCCGGTCCCGCCGGCGGAGCACTCCATGCCCACGGACACGATGGATTTCGTCGCCGATCCGGCCATGTTCCAGAGGGCCACCGGCTGGGCACCCCGCGTGTCACTGCTGGACGGGCTGGAGGGCGCGGCAGCCGCCATCGCCCACGAGCCCACCTGACCGTCGCAACCCGAGGAGGGAAAGTTCGGTGCGAGTCCTGTTCGCCGTGAACCGAGAGAAGAGCATTTTCCAGTACCTCGTGCCGCTGGCCTGGGCGCTGCGCACGGCGGGCCACGAGGTGCGCGTGGCCGGCCAGCCCTCCTTCGCCAAGGTGATCACCCAGGCCGGGCTGACGGCCGTGCCGCTGGGCGACGACCGCGACCCGTGGCGGATCACGGAGAACAGGCAGGACAGGCTGGATGCCCTCCGCGCCGGCATCATGGCACCGTACGACGCCTTCGACGACCCCGCGAAGGCCACCTTGGAGTACCTCAAGCCGGGGATGCTCAAGGCGACACAGGGGTGGCACCGGGTGAGCAACTTCCCGATCATCAAGGAACTGGTGGACTTCGCCCGGCACTGGCAGCCCGACCTGGTCGTCTGGGCACCGCTGACCTTCGCCGGGGCGATCGCCGCCAAGGCCTGCGGGGCGGCGCATACCCGGCTGCTGTTCGGCATCGACGTCTACGGCGGCGTCCACCGGCTCTACCGGCGGCTCAACGAGCGGCAGCCGCCCGAGGACCGCGCCGACCCGCTCGCCGACTGGCTGGCCGGCTACGGCCGCAAGTACGGCTTCGACTTCACCGAGGACATGCTCACCGGGAACTTCACCGTCGACCA